>NZ_MEIH01000420.1:0-8300 GCF_001723155.1 Haladaptatus sp. W1 | reverse complement strand
CCCATCACGACGAGGTCAATGTCGTATTCGTCGACATACTCTAGAATGGCTCGATATGGAATACCTTCTGCAATCACTGCCTCGATAGTATCGACATCTGCTGCCTCTGCTTGGTCTATTACGTCCTCGATAGCCTCTTGAGTTTCCTCTTCGAGTTTCTCGGGAACGTCTCCTTCCGGCAAGTTCGCCTTGATGTCACCGGTATTAATCACGGAGATAGTGTGGAGGGCGGCGTCGTATTGGTTTGCCAACTCGATGGCCTGTTCGATCGCCCTCGTCGCCCCTTCACTACCGTCGGTTGGAACCAAGATTGACTCGTACATGCTACCTAATTCGGTCGGTCGACATAAACGGTTATGTGATTTTTCACCCTTCGAGAACACCGAATCTTTGCTGAACAACTTGTAAGACGCTATTGAGCGAGACTTCCCGGTCGATTTTGTCGTCGTAATGGACTATTGATCTTGAGCGAGTAGATGACCGAGTAGGTGAGGTCTGGAACGATTACGAGTGAGGATTCCCAGTGGAACAGTTCTCCTTCGACGTCGATACCCCGGGCTCTTCAATGTCACTAACGAGAGCCACGAGACCCCCGCCAACCACCAGTACACAGTCTCCATCGACGACGTGACCGAGGACCTGATGACTTGTACGTGTCCGCATCACGTCCACCGTAATGCCTTCCGCAAACACATGGCCGCCGTCGAAACCGCAACTGACGACGGGACGCTCGACGCCTTCCTTTCGAAAAACGATAATCGAACATCGATTTTCCGCAAAATATGCAGGGTCATTGATTTGCTTAGAGCACAGGTATCACGACCCATCCTCAGTTTCGTCGGCTGTTGCTGAGTCCGTGGCTCCATTCGAATCGGTCACGACGAGTTTCACTTGGTATGTGTGCCCAGAGTTCTCTTCGTGTCTCGCCCGTAGTGTTGTAGTCGCTGTAGCTGTATCACCACTCACGTCGACCGTTGTAGAGTCCTCGGTCACGCCTTCAGTGCTGTCAGTGAGCGTGACATCAACTGTGGAGAGATCACCGCTCGAATCACTCACCGTCCAAGACGCATCGAAATCAGCATGTGGACTTCCTCCGGTATTATTCTCAGTAAGGTCCAGCGAGTCGACAACAGGTGCAGAGTCGCCGCCACCACTCGACCCACCATTTAGATTATCGCCGGTCGTCGTCCCGAGGACAGCATTCTCGATATCAAGTAACCCATACCCCTGTTCCTTGCTCGACAGACCTATATCTTCGGCTGTCTCACGGAGTCGCTGGCGTGCTTCGGTGTTCGTGTAGCCGTTCGCCATCAGCTGTCCACCTGCCCCACTCACATGCGGACACGCCATCGACGTCCCAGAGAGCGAGGTGTAATCGCCGTCGTTGTATGTCGAGAGAATATTGACGCCGGGTGCTGCAAGCTCGACCGCAGACCCCCGTGAGGACCACCGCGGCAGCGTATCATTCATGTCGGTTGCACTGACTGCGATACAATCTCAGTACCTCACAAAGCATCCTCGGCCAACTGTTTCTGAAGCCTGAGTTCTGTGTCGGAGCGGTTGCTCTGACGGTCTCGACGAGAGAAGCATGGACGAATCGAAGGCGAGCCGTCGCTGTCGGCGGCGGTCTGCCGCCGACGCGACAGCGTCGCCACTCATACCGCAGGCTAGCCCGACCGAAAGTTACCGGGTAAACCGGTCGTCCGGTGGCCGGTTCGCGGGGACGGCCCGACGCGTCGCGAGGGCCGTCCACGCTGCCCGTCGGACCATGTTGATGAACTCCTTGAACGACCATTGCCAGAGGCGACGCCCCCCACGGCGGGGCGTCGCCACGTACTCCCAATGTAGAAACCGCCAGACGTTCTGTAACAGCAAGCTCACCACCACGTACAACAGCCGTACGACCGGATTCTGTGTTGAGGTCGTCGCAATACTTTGCTCGGAGAGTCGATAGCTGGCCTCGATACCGAAGCGTTTCGCGTAGTGGTATCGAGCGTCTCGTGGCGTGTCGATGAACGGCGCGTCAGCGGCGTAGCCGTGACGCGCCACCCCGTGTTCATCGTACCGCCCGTTCTGGTAGGTGCAGTCGATGTAGACGGGAAACTCGACGGTCCAGCTGTGACCGTCGAGTTTCGCCGTCAGACTGTGTTGAATCACGCGACTCCAGCCTTCCGAGAGTTCTTGCTTGATCGTCCGTCCCCAACGGACGATCGGCATAACGTAGGCGTGGTTGTGTGCCTGAAGCAGCGTCAAACACTTACTATCGTAGAATTCGCGGTCAAGGTAGACGGCCTTGACACCGAGGTCAAGGCCGTCAAGGATGCCAAGAAACTCTGCGAGGACGCCGCTGGCGGTGTCGCCGTCGGTAAGACGGCGCACCGCCAGTGTGTAGCGTTTGTTCTTCACACGCGCGTAGAGTGTGGCGTAGGCGTGGAACGCGGTGGTTCCACGCTTCGCTTGCGAGTGATAGAGACCGTCCGTGTCGTCTTCGTCGCCATAATAGGGCCGCAGGTGGAGGTCAGCGACGACCTCCACCTGCTCGGGGAGTACATCGAGAACGTCCTTCTGGAGGAGTATGTTGCCAACTTGTTCGAGCGTCTCAAGGTCGAACTTGGTGCGAAGATGGTAGAGAACTGAATTTTCGTGAGGCGCATCTTTGCTGTTCTCACAGAGCGTAGAGACCGAGGTCCCGTCGGCGCACGCGCCGACGAGGACCTCGTAAATGCCTTCAGCGTCGAGTTTGGCGTTTTCAGCGAAGGAGAGAGCAACTTCCTCGTCAAGAGAGTTGACGAGGAAGTTAAGGACCTGGTCCTCGTGGATTTCATTGTCTGCTTGCTTGGTTTTAGACACACCTTCTGCAAGCAGACGTCTCAACTAACCGGCTTTGTGATGTACTGAATCTTGATATGCAGCAGGATAACCGACGCTATTTTTGCTAGGGCCCTCATTTCCAGCCGCTGCGACCAGAAGGACACCGTTCTGGAAGGCATTTGTACAAGCGTCCCTGATAACGGATGAGCTCCGACGGCTTCCGAGGCTAAGACTTCCCACATCGTATCCCTGATCAGCAGCCCACGTAATGCCGGCGGCCACATCAGAGGCATACCCGCTGCCACTTTCATCAAGTACCTTCGCCGCGTGGAGTGTGGCTGAGGTACTGACACCGATCACGCCTGTGGAGTTGTCGACTGCATCAGCGATCCCTGCACAATGCGTGCCGTGCCCGTTGTCATCGTTCCATGAGGTGGTATAGTCGACAAACGATGCTCCAGTACCCACGTTCGTCTGGAGATCCAAGTGGTCCTTGTCAATTCCTGTATCAATGATAGTGATGTCTGCACCGTTCCCGGTGTTACCGCTCGAATGAACGACTTCGGCGTCCACCCGGTCGACACCCCAGGGTAACGTCTCTCCGAAGGCATGTACACGAATATCTGGCTCTACGTACCGGACACTATGGTGAGTGCGCAGTGCTTCACGATCGTCTTCTCCAAAGCGACCAACAACCGCTTGGCCGGTCGGTCCGAAGTCGAGTTCTCGAATCACTTCAGATGCCTGGTCTTTTGCTTTGTTAGCTGCGGCTTTGGAACGCGTCCCAATAACAAAGCGCGGAGGAACACTCATCCCTGTTCCTGTCCCGACCGTTAAACCACCGATGCCAGTTCCGGTATACCGATTAATACCGTTCTCCGGGAGAAATGAGTATTATTTCCTATGTTCGATGGTAACAATTGAACCACCATTATATAAATTATTGGAATAAAGTTGAAACACATACAGATTGTTTTTGTCACAATATTCATGTTCAAAGCAACATCAGAATATATTGTCTTCTGACAGTTCATAACCCGATTTTCGGTGGTAATACGCCTCTCGAATTTGATTTAAAGATTATTTTATTTCGAGGCGAAAACCCCCTCTTTCGGTCGACTGCCCTATTTTTCGGCAATCGTCAGCATCGAACTGGCTCGCCGCTGTCCGATCAAATCGTAATTCACGGTTGCGATGGGCTCTGCGGACAACCGCAAGGAGTACGCCGAAATTGCAGACGGCAACCACTTCGTTATGCACGGTGAACGCCGTCGAACGCTCTCAACTCTCTTCTCGGCGTTTCAAGACCGCATTTAATTCCTTTCGCGCTCTCAACCGACGACCAGTGTACGGGACGATCAGGGTACATCGAGTGGTTTGCCGACCGGCTCACCGACTATTTGTGCGTCTTCTCTCCGGCCTCGGTGGGAACCTGAAACCTGTTCTCGGACGGTGGAAGCGGACACTCGTAGTGGTCGGCGTATGCACAGGTCGGATTGGACGCTTCGTTGAAGTCGAGTACCCACGTTCCGTCGTCCTGTCGGTGAGTTTCGGCCTCCAAATAGAGGTATCGACCCGCTCCGAAGGTTGCCTCCCCGCTGGTCGCATCACGGATCGGCACCCACAACCGGCCGTCGTCGGGGTCGTTCTTGTACGCCTGTAACATGACTTCGTCGCCGTGCTGTGTCAGTTCGACACTCGTGGCGAGCCGGTTGCGACGTCGGCGCGTTTGAGGCGACCGAGGAGGCCGACGCTGTCGGCGACGCGGCCGGTGAGGTCGCGGAACGCCTGTCCCGTTTCACCTGACTCCAACACGACCGGACGACCGCCGTCGGCACCGCTCCGAACGGCGGGGTCGAGGGGGAGGTCACCGAGGTGTGGAACGTCGACGTCGTCGGCGAGTCTCTGACCACCGCCCTCGCCGAACAGATCGTGGGTGCTATCGCAGTCGGGACAGACAAACGTCGACATGTTCTCGACGACACCCAACACGGACGTTCGGTACTCGGCGAACATCTGCATCGCGCGTCGCGTGTCGTCGGTAGCGACGTCTTGCGGCGTCGTCACGACGACGGCACCGGTCACAGGTAGTCCCTGGAGGATGGTCAGTTGCACGTCGCCGGTTCCCGGTGGCAGGTCGACGACGAGATAGTCGAGTCCGCCCCAGGCGACGTCCTCGAACAGGTCCGACAAGACGTTATGGGCCATCGGGCCGCGCCAGACGACCGGTTCCTCCTCGCCGACGAGGAGGCCGACGCTCATCACTGACACGTCGTACGCCATCGGTGGGATGATGCGGTCGGTGTCGCCGTCGTGCGAGACGGTGGGGTCGTCGTCGACGCCCAGCATCCGCGGGACGTTCGGCCCGTACACGTCGGCGTCGAGAATGCCGACGCGCGCGCCCCGTTCGGCGAGACCAGCGGCGAGATTAGTCGCGACGGTCGATTTTCCGACGCCACCTTTGCCGGACGCCACCGCTATGACGTTTTTCACGCCGGGGAGGGCACCGTCGTCTCGGTGTTCTCCCCGAGTCGCTTGGAGATTAGGGTCGAACCCGACCGACCGAATCGCGTCCCGAACGTCGGCCGCGATAGAGGCCTCGGTCGGTGCGAATGGCGCACCTAGATCGAGTTCGACTTGCGCCGTCTCGCCGACGAGTTCGACGTCGGTGACGAGACCGGTCGAGACGATATCGTCGTCGAGGTCCGGATCGATCACGTCGCTCAGTGCATCGAGGAGTGTGGCTCTGTCAGTTGTCATCGTCGGTTGAAGTCGTCTGCGAGGTGGTCGTCGAGCGGTTCGTCTCGTCGGTCAGGGGGACGGTCCGAGCGGTCTCCGTTGAGGCCGCCGGTGACGCGGTGGCGTCCCACGCCACGAACGTTCGGGCGAGTCTGCTCAGCGTCCAGAACGCGCCGACAGCCGAGTCGCGTTCGTGGACGGCGTCGTCGAAGGCGTCGAGCCACGCGAGTGCGGGATAGACAGAACGCTGGACGTCGAGCAGACGGGACGGGTCGTCACCGTCGTCACGCATCGCCG
Organism: Haladaptatus sp. W1; assembly: GCF_001723155.1. NCBI lineage: Archaea > Methanobacteriati > Methanobacteriota > Halobacteria > Halobacteriales > Haladaptataceae > Haladaptatus > Haladaptatus sp. W1. The sequence continues at coordinate 2,453 of NZ_MEIH01000420.1, read as the reverse complement.
CCTCGTGGTGGCAGAGCGCCCGTTGAAAGTCGAATATCGCCGCGATGTGGTCCGGAATGCCGTCGCCTCGCGTCGGTGTGAACCCGAATTGGGCGTACAGTTCGGAGAAGTTCGCCGCGGGTTTCCCGAGGAATTCTCCGGCCGTGCCCACGTCGTGATACGCCGACGGCGACTCGAAGGACTCCGACGGAGTCGTCGCGTGGGCCGATGCGAACGGCGGAACGTAGTGCGTTCCCGGGACGACGAAGAGGTTCTCGTAGGCGAACGAGAGCGCTTCGTCGTCGAGGTCGTCGAGCGGCGTGCAGTCGATATCGCCCGGGAGCGTCGAGGCGAGACGGCAGAACACGCCGTCGTCTCTCGCTTCGATAAGCGCCGCCACATCGCCGTCGAATATCGCGGCGAAGAGGCCGTAGACGTTGGCTCGTGAGCGCGCGAACGTCGTCTGGTCGACGTCGTCGGACAGCGCCGTCATCAGTGACCACCTCCGTCGAGGCGTTCGACGTCGACGAACGCGTCGAATTGGGCGCTACTGCCGCCGACGAGGTCGCTCAGCCCGGCGTTGCCCAGGGCGTGGTCGAACGGTTGGACATGGTTGATCGCAAACCCGGCGTCGCGACCCTTGGCGATTCCCGCGTCCTCGGACATCGGGCGGTCGAACTGGTACGGTGTGTGACCGTACCCTTCGACCGATTCCGTCGTCGTTCCGTCGACGGTCTGGGCGACGGCGCCGTCACCCTCGCGCCCCCATCCCCACATCGCGCCGACGACACCGGGACGGATTCCGTTCGTGACCATCGCCATCCCTTCGACGGTCCGCCGACCGGCGTCGATGCGGATGTGGTCGCCGTTCTCGATGTCGCGCTCGTCCGCGTCGACCGGATTCATCCAGAGCGGGTTCTCCGGGCGCGTTTCGCGGAGCCACGGTGAGTTCGTCGTCCGGTGCATCCCCTGAGTGCGCGGCTTCCAGTTTATGAGTTGCAGCGGCCGCTCGTTGGTGTCCGCGCTCCGTACGCCCACCTGGACGCCGCCGTCGTAGTGCCGGACGTCTTCGAGTTTCGGGAGCGGGTCGAACCGCTCTCCGGTGAACGAGTGCTTGCCGCGTGGAACGGCTTCGCTGTAAAAGTTCACGCGGGACTCCAAGCGGTATCGCATGTGCTCGCCATCGTAGGCGTTCGACCGGTCGCCGCCGCGCTCCGCGTGCGGGTAGTCGTGCCCGTGTTCTGTGTAGTCGTCAGCGTAGCCGTCGACCGGTTCTTCGAATCGACCGCCACGGTTGAGAACAGTCACGACTTTTCGCCATTCAGCGGGCGTGACGGCACGCTTCCAGCGGTTCAGGTCGAAGTGGTCGCCGAGCCCTTTCTCGTGAGCGCGTCGGAAGGTCTTTCGCTCCTCATCCGAGGCGTCCGGAACCGGGGTGCGGTCGTACGCGATGTTCGCCGCGAGTTTGACGTAGAAGTCCTCGGCAGTGTTCAGCGGGTGGCGGTTGCCACTGGCGTCGAGTATCGCACCGTCGCCGACACCCGGGAGGTCCATGCGTTTCCACATGTCGATGAGAACCTCCTCGAATGGACGAGCGTCGGGGACGACTTCGTTTGAATATCTGTTGGCAAATTCTCCAGCTTGGTTAGTCTTGTAATCTTGAACGGGACCACCTCCACTAAGTGAATAATTCACAAAAATCAAATTTAACATTGAGATTGGTGACAAAGAAACTACCAATATACAAATGATAATTACCATTATATTCTCTCTATCTAATAGTGCAAATGAAAATGAGATTGGGGCAAATAGTATTTGTAGTGAGCGAGAGCCTATAAGATTAAATATCATTCCACCAATGAAATAGAATCCAGAGGAAACAATCACTCCAATATCTAACGGGGGGATGTCCTCAATCTTTTCTAATAAGAACGAGTATAAGAGTAAGGATATTATTAATGCTAACAAAACCTTATTGCCAAAAGTAAGAACTGTTGAGAGTCGATTATCTATTAAACTGGGATACTTCATAATATTTGTTACGGTTCCACTACTTTTCGATCCGAATAAAATCAGCCTTAAGGTTGATAGGGAATTCCCAGCAGACTTACTCACTGGTTGAATTAAAATAAAAAATACTCTATTTTGGAATTGAGTAAAATAATACATAAAGAAATATAAGTAAATCGTAGAAAGAACAACAATAGGTAGTATGCGATCAATTTTTAATATATTTGAAGGGCGAAAAGATATTCTCCAATTCTTTGCCTCTCTTAGACTGGTGGTCAAGTCAATAATTCGATGTTGATTTGGAAAAGCACTAGTTAGAGGGGTAACAACAATTGAAATTAATTTCGACCCCAAATAAAACAAGAAAAGGATGGGATGTGATAGTATTAGAGACATATAGACAGTTAAAATTAGTATTTTTTTATTACAAATGGTAGAGCGTTCAAGCCCCAAAATAAAAATCA
>NZ_MEIH01000419.1:0-1390 GCF_001723155.1 Haladaptatus sp. W1 | reverse complement strand
ATGTTTCTCGTTGAAGGCTACGGATATCGGACTGCCCTCTTTCACATTGGGTTGAGCGATCGCCTCGACTACACAGAGCGAAACCTGATCGAAAAGTGGTTTCACACGCTTAAACAGCGCATCGACCGCTTCCATACGTCCTGGGTGGGCAGTCGGCCGAGCGTCCAGCGCTGGCTTGAACAGTTTGTATAGTACTATAACCATCAGAGGCCGTACCAATCGCTCAACAACCGAACGCCTATCGAGGAGGAGCTAAACAATACAGTGCCATTTAATAGGACATATAGATTAGATAAAATCTGATTAGGATTGATTTGGAAAGAGCAAAAAGGCAAGACCAATACATCATGCAGTAGACTGTAGCGATAATAATGACTCAAAGTAAAATCAACGTACTTCTCATCGGACCTGTAAATCCGACTGGTGGAATCGCCCAGTATATCAACGAACTAGTACCACGTCTGCCTGAGCCTTTTGACCCAGAGGTCCATGGTGTCGATAGCCTCCAAGACCATGACGGCTTTTCAAGCTTCCTTGTAGGACTAATCGATTCGACAATCTCGTTCGTCTTCCGGAGTGAGCCCGATGTCGCACATATCCATACTTCTCACGGGGCCTCCTTCTTTATCTCTTCTTGTCGCTACTCCGTCCCGGGGTCCGATATGGTGCCGAAAGCAGCCGTGTTTCCGTTCCTGCAACCACGGACGTTCATACGCATTCAGTCGGTGCAATCGATTTAAAACTACCGTCGATTTATCCCCCAAGAAAGTGCCAGATGTGGCCGCGTTCCTTGGGCGGGTCGACGCCGGGGAGATCTTTGAGCGCGGGTTGTATCGCGTTCCACCAACCGTCGGCCGTCTCGTACCCTGCCGGATGCTCGGGAAAGACGTCCTGCAGGAAGTCGGCCTTCTTCGCACTCGGATGTTCGACGAGGTAGTCGTAGGCTGCACGGAGCGCATTTTGCCGCGATTCGAGAGTCGAGCCGGTTCCAGGGAGCTCGACGTCGTCGAAGATATCGCGGTCAACGTCCGGTTCAGCGTCCGCGTCGTCCATGGATTCGGTCCCCTCTATGGGTATCCACCAGACTCGTCCGCGTGCGCCGACCTTCCGAGTTGCGAGCATATCGAGCTCGACGAGTTCGTTAAGTTTGTTGTGCGCCGTTCGCCGCGAGCAATCGAGCACCTCCATTACGTCGTTCGCGGTAAGCGGACGGCCCTGATCTGCGCGGTCTTCGAAGACGCCGAATGCTTCCTTCGCCGGGAGTCGGTCGGAGTACTGACCGTGTTCGTTGCGTTGGCGGTCGGACGGTTCCTCCGTCGGCATATCTCAGACCAGTACACACGACTGCATAAGCCTTTACAGTCAACTGAAACTGATTACACACAACTGA
>NZ_MEIH01000418.1:0-30813 GCF_001723155.1 Haladaptatus sp. W1 | reverse complement strand
CCGTGACGAGGTAGAGTCGCGGGTCGTCGGTGAACTCCGGGTCCTCGCTGATGGTTTGACGGATGGAGATGTCGTTGTCCGCCAGCAGTGTCGTGACGGTCGCCACGATGCCCGGAACGTCCGCGTCCCGCACTTCGACGGTCAGAACGGACAGGTCGAGGACGGGGGCCAAATCCATCAGGCTCGGAATCGAGGAGATGTTCTGGAAGATGCGACGCAGTTCCTCGTCCTTCAGAATCGCGTCCGTAGTCGAATCGACCACCCGCCGGTCCACGCCGATTTCGCGGGCGATCTGCGTGTTGGGAATCTCGATGCTCCCGGAGACGACGCGTCCCTCGTCACTCACCGAGAACCCGCGTTCGAGGAGGAGTCTGATGACCTGTTGTTGGCTCGGACTGCCCTCGAACTTCTGCATGATTCTGTCGAACATCCTTGTCGGATAGACGTGCCCGACGGTTTAGTCCTGTTGGGGTTCGGTCGAGGCAGGAGGGTTCATCACGCCGCACGCCGACCCAAAGCCATGGAACGACACGTCGTTTGGGAACCAGTGGGGGCAGTCGGAACCGAGCACCTCACGGTCGAGTTCGAAGAGGAACTCAGCGCCGACGGAACGGTGGTCGGAATCTCGGAAAACGAAGGGACAGCAGCGCCGTTCCGGGTTCGCTATCGCGTGGCGTGTGACGGAGCAGGGGCGGTTCGGCGGGTCGAAATCGACCCACTCGGCGTCGGTAACGGAATAAAACTCGAACACGACGGGGACGGCAACTGGACGGAAAACGGGGTTCCCGCGGCAGACCTCGCGGGATGTCGAGACGTGGATATCTCGGTCACGCCGTTCACGAACACGGTTCCGATTCGCCGACTCGATTTGGCGTCCGGGGAGACGGCGAGGATTTCCGTCGTGTACCTCGACGTCCCCGCGATGACGACGACGGCGGTCGAACAGCGATACACCTGCCTCGAACCACTGGATTCCGACGGTGGAGTGTTCCGATACGAGAGTTTGGAAAGCGGATTTACCGCGGACCTCCCCGTCGATTCCGACGGCGTGGTACTGGACTATCCGGGCGTGTTTCGGCGGGCGTATCCGTAACTACAGACTCTCTTTCGTACTCGCCACGTCGCTCCTCCGGTCGTCGATTCGCGTCGCGTCGTCCAGCGCCCGCGCGGTGGCCTTGAACAGCGCCTCGATTTCGTGGTGGGCGTTCTCCCCGACCACGCCCGCGTGAAGCGTCAGTCCGGCGTTCATCGCCAGCGAGCGGAGGAAGTGTTTCGCCATGTGGCTGGTCATGTCGCCGACGCGCTCCTGTGAGAACTCGCCGTCGAAGCGGAAGAGGGGGCGGCCGCTCACGTCCACCACGATGTCGCCGACGGCTTCGTCCAGCGGGACCTTTCGGTCGGCGAAGCGGTGAATGGCCCGGCGGTCGCCGAGGGCCTCGTCGAACGCCTCGCCGAGGGTGATGGCCACGTCCTCGACGGAGTGGTGGTCGTCGATGTGCAGGTCGCCGTCGGCCCTGACAGTTAGGTCGAACAGGCCGTGGCGGGCGAAGCTGTCCAGCATGTGGTCGAAAAAGCCGATTCCCGTCTCGACGGTGGACTCGCCGTCGCCGTCCACGTCGAGCGTTACCTCGATGGTCGTCTCCGCCGTCTCGCGCGTCACGGCGGCGGTGCGGTCGCTCATATCGGGATAATTCGGCCGAAGCTACAAGGTGGTTCCGTTCGGGAATCTAGACAGGTGTCTGACGCAGTTATATTTACATTGAGCTCTAAAGAGAACATGTGTTAAAACGAGATATGCTCAGCGTCCTGTTGGTCGCCATCGGGGTCCTCCTCTCCGGGACGGTGCCCGGTCTCGTCATCGGCGCCCCCATGGCCGCTTTCGGGGCCTACGCCATCGTAGACCCCCGACTCGGCGATACGCCGGACGTGCTCGGTCACCTCGCCGGACAGACCCGCTAATCGAGCGCGTCCACTGCCTCCGATAGCGAGAACGCGCCCTGATAGAGCGCACTCCCGACGACCACGGCGCTCGCGCCCGCATCGCGGAGCGTCCGAATGTCGTCCACGGACGCGACACCACCGCTCGCCACGACCGGTATTTCGACTGCCTCGGCGACTCGCCGAACAGGACCCGTCTGAACGCCCTCCATCCGACCCTCCACGTCGACGTCGGTGAACAGGATAGCGCCAGCGCTGAGTTCCTCGTATCTGGTCGCGGCCTCGGCCGGGTCGAGTCCGGTCGATTCCGTCCACCCCGAGACGAGAACTTCCCCGTCTTTGGCGTCGAGACTCACCATAACCGAGCCGGGGTATTCCTCGCTGATTTCAGCGACGATATCCGGATTTTCTATCGCGGCGGTACCGAGGATAACGCGGTCGACGCCGCGCGACAGGAGGTCGGTGGCATCCGTGGCGGTGCGAATGCCGCCGCCGAGTTGCACCTCGACATCGACCGCACCCAAAATCGATTCGACGGCGGCCGCGTTCTTTCGCTCGCCGTCGAACGCGCCGTCCAGATCGACGAGATGGAGGGTTTCCGCGCCGCCCTCGACCCATTTTTCCGCGGCGTCCACGGGGTCGCCGTAGGTCGTTTCCGTGCCTTTCTCGCCCTGAACGAGTTGAACGACTTCGCCATCCTGCATATCCACCGCCGGGACGACTTCGAACGTCGGGAACATACTCTACTTTAGGCGGGGTGGTGTCTAAACCCAACGAGTCGGTACCATTTAAGACGTTCAGACGAATGTACGTGTATGGTCGCGATTTTACTCCTCGTCGGTCTGGCCGTGGCGATGTTTGTCGGTTTTAATATCGGCGGTTCTTCGACCGGCGTCGCGTTCGGTCCCGCAGTCGGGAGTAACACCGTCTCCAAACTCGGTGCGGCCGGGTTGATGACGGCCTTTGCGCTCCTCGGCGGGTGGACGGTCGGTCGGAACGTCATCAAAACGATGGGTGGGGAGATCGTCCCGAGTTCGCAGTTCACGCTCGCCGCCAGCGTCGGCGTCCTCTTTTTCGTCGGGTTAGCGCTGCTCATATCGAACCTGTTCGGCGTGCCCGCCTCCACCTCGATGACGGCCGTCGGCGCAATCGCGGGACTCGGAGTGGCAACGGGAACCCTCGATGAGGCGGTCATGTTTCGAATCGTCTCGGCGTGGCTCCTCGCGCCCATCACCGCCTTCTGGATTTGTGCCGTCGTCGGACGGTATCTCTACCCGTATCTCGACGTGTGGTTCCATCTCGAACAGTCGGAAGGGCCGCTGTTCGAATTCAATCGCGTCGGTTCGGTACCGTACCCGACCGTCTCCGCGAACGCGTCGGCGAAGGAAGTCTTGGTCACCATTCTCGTCGTCGGAATCGGCTGTTACATGGCCTTCTCGGCAGGTGCGTCGAACGTCGCCAACGCGGTCGCGCCGCTCGTCGGAAGCGACGTGATTACGGGAAGCGAAGGCGTCCTGCTCGCGGGCGTCGCTATCGCACTCGGGGCGTTCACCATCGCCCGCCGAACGCTCGATACCGTCGGAAACGACCTGACGGACCTGCCCCTGTTGGCGGCGCTCATCGTCGAGGTCGTCAGCGCGAGTCTCATCACGTTCCTCTCCGCGCTCGGCATCCCCGCCAGTCTCGCGGTGAGTGCGACGATGTGCATCGTCGGACTCGGCTGGGGACGGGCGACGCGAACCGTTCGAATCTCCGATGCGGCCGCCGCCGCGGTCCGCGGCGACGACGGAAAAAAGCACTCGGAAATGGCGGTTAACGTCCTCCCGGAGGAGCAAGAGGAAGTGGCGAAAATCGGTGAGGAAGAGCCACAGACCTTGAAAGCGAGGGACCTGTTCGACCCGTCCACGACCGGCCGCGTCATCGTCCTCTGGATTCTGACGCCCTCTATCTCCGCCGTCGCGTCGTATCTCCTGTTCGCCTTCGTCCCGCTTTCACCCGCCTGACGACGTTAATCTCGGTCAGCAGGCCAAATCGTTCCCGATTTATCACTATAGGCGGACGAAACAACAACTACTAACCATCCCCCGGACGAAACACCGAGTGATGCCTACCGTAGAATACCTCAACTACGAAGTGCTGGACGACCAGGGCTGGGATATGGACGACGACGACCTGTTCGAGAAGGCCGAAGACGCCGGTCTCGACAGCGAAGACTACGGCTCGCTCGACGTCAACGAAGGCGAATACATCCTCGAGTCCGCCGAGGCACAGGGCTACGACTGGCCCTTCTCGTGCCGCGCGGGTGCCTGTGCGAACTGCGCCGCCATCGTCAAAGAAGGCGAAATCGACATGGACATGCAGCAGATCCTCAGCGACGAGGAAGTGGAAGACAAGAACGTCCGCCTCACCTGCATCGGTAGCGCGGCGACGGACGAGGTTAGAATCGTCTACAACGCCAAGCACCTCGACTACCTGCAGAACCGCGTTATATAAGCGAATCTGGGGTTTTAGGGGTTTTCCACACGCCGAAAAGCGGCGCGTTCGCCGACTAATCCTCGTGGAATTGCCAGTCGCTCAGAGGCGTCGCTCGAACTCGTAGTCCATCGGCCCGGCCAACGCGAGCGGTTCGTCGCCGGTTTCGCGGAAGTCGTGACGGTACAGCGGCCGGAAGTCACCGAAATCCGTCTGGACGTAGAACTCGAAACACGGGAACCCGTCGTGGCGGCCATGGATATCCACCGCTCCGTCGCGCCACACGGTGGCTTCGAGGTGGTAGTCAACCGGGTCCGCGTGCGACGACAGCGGATTGCTCGCGCTCGCGTGCATGTCGAACTCGACGTATTCGTCGTGCCAAAGCGGGTCGGTACAGACGATGCCGTCACACGATGCCTTGCCACGACGAAGGTTCACGGTTCCGTCGGGATGCGTGGTTCGTTCGACTGACGTACCTGTGTCAGCGTAGGAGACGAGACTGTCGTCCGTGAAATCGACGACCGCTTCCTGTTCGACCCGACAGCGACCGGTGTTCACGGCGTGGGGCGTAAACTCGCGGTCGTCGCCCTTGTATTCGAGCGTTCCATCGCCGTCGCTGGGACGCGAAATCCACGCCGACGGGATGAAGGTAGCGCCTCGTATCTTCACGAGGGCGACTGCCTGCGTACTCATATCTTCTGTGAACACATAGGGTCAAAATAAAATTTATGTAAAACTTCCAATTTCCATCACATATATCGCAACAGCTAAAACATCTCACCGAGGGCTACCGTTTGGTGCATACTTCGATTCCCGACCTCCTCCGACTGCTTGCCCTGCCCGTCTTCGGATGGGCCGCGTGGCGTGACGTGAAGACTCGGCGAGTGCCTAACAAGACGTGGTATCCGCTGGCGGCGCTCGCCGTCGTTCTGCTCGTTTGGGACGGCGTGACAGCGATGGGGGCACCGCCGCTGCAACGCAAGTTGTTCCTCTTTCACGTCGCGGTGAGTCTCGGGTTCGTCGCGCCGCTCGTCATCGCCTTCTGGTGGTTCCGGGCGTTCGGCGGCGCGGACGCGAAGGCGTTTCTCGTCATCGCTCTCCTGTTCCCGTCCTATCCGACCTATCACCTCGAGGAGTGGGCATTGCCGATGCAGGGTACCGTTCTGGGGGTGTTCTCGCTGACGATTCTGACCAACACGGTCCTGCTCGGTGCGCTCTATCCCGCCACGCTGTTGGTTCGGAACCTCCTCGCCGGGCGGATTTCGTCGGTGATGTTCGTCGGCCGAGTCATCGACTGGGACGCGGTTCCGTCGGCCCACGGGCGACTGCTCGAAACTCCCGACGGGGTGACCCGCAACGGCGTGGATTTGGACGCGCTTCGGATGTATTTCCGGTGGCGAGGGACGACACTGGCCGAACTTCGAGCGCGGGCAACCGACCTCCGCGACCCGGAGAGCCTGCCCGAAGCGCCGAACCCGCCGACGGACGGGATGGTGACGGACGGCGGAGCGGTCGTCGAACAACGGTCGGCGACGGAATCGACGGGGTACGAGGACCCGTGGGGGGCCGCACAGTTCCTCGACAGCATCGACCACGGTGCCTACGGGACGACGCCGACACAGCTCCGCGAGGGACTGGACGTGCTGGTGACGAAAGACGAAGTGTGGGTGTCGCCGGGAATTCCGTTTATCGTTCCGATGTTCCTCGGGATGCTCATCGCGGTCGGGTACGGCGACCTGCTGTCGGGGGCGCTGTCGGTCCTCGGACTGGCGACCATCTGATTGTCACGCTCACAGCGTTTCCCGAACGAATCGCGTGAGCCGCGGTCGAATTCCGACCTCTCGACGAGTGATGATGACGGTCGTATCCGCGCGCCGTCCGACCGCTTGTGGGACCGACCCGACGAGTTGTCGTCGGAGCATCCCCTGTCGGGTCGAACCGAGGACCGTGATGTCGTGGTCCGACGCTCGCTCGACGACGGTTTCGGTGACTGAGCCGCTTCGGACCTCCTGTTCGACGGTTGCGGGAGCAATGCGAGCCGCGATGCTGGCGAGCAGCCGTTCGGTGGTGGCGTCGTCCTCCCCCACCCGGAGCAAGTTGATTTCGGAATCGTTCGCCAGTGCAATCGCGCGGGCGACGTCCGCCGCGAGTTCCGCGTGGGGACCCTCGGCGACGGGAACGAGAATGGTGTCCGCCGTCTCCGCCGGGCCGATTTTCTCCACGAGAACGTCACACGGTGCGCGCGCCACGATGCGGTCGATGTTACTTCCGAGGACGATTTCGCTCGGGTGTTCGCGCGCCTGCCACCCGACGACGAGGGCGTCACAGTCGAACTCGACGACGGCGTTCGTGAGCGCGCGGGCGACGTCGTACGAGACGAGCAACTGCCCGCTCACCGGAACCGCCCCCTGTGCGGTTTCGACAACTCGGTCGAGGATTTCCTGTTCTTCGCCGCCGAACTCGCGGATTATCACCTCGTCGGTGTAGAGTGCGAACGGCGACTGGCGCTCGGTCACGAGGACGCGCAAGACGAGGACGTCACCGTCCCGTTCGCGTGCGATATCGACCGCGGTTCGGGTCAACTGGGCGGCGTTCTCGGGGTCGGCCACCGCCACAGCGATACGATAGTCACTCGTTCCCCCCATTTTTGGGAAGTACGGCGTCGGTCAGCAAAAGCGTTGGCTCCCCGTAGTGTTTTCGTCGCGCGGGTCGGTTCGGAAAGTATGGACCCCATCACACGATGGGTAGTCGGCGAACTCGTCAGGTCAGCGGTCGGCGCGTTGCTCAGCGGCATCGGATACGCCGGAATAACGGTCAGCATCGCTGTCGCTATCGAGAAGGGCACCGTTTCGGGTGGAAACGGTACACCTTCGACAGGCGTCGCTGAAGTCAACTGACGTTTCAGTCCAGTTTCGAGAAATCGGTATCGACGTTGCCGTCCCGGTCCAAGTCGACCACGGCGTCGAACAGACCGAGGAATCGCTCTATCTGCACTTCGTCGTGAACCCCCTTCGAGAGGTGGAACAGTCCGACGGCATCGTGTTCTTCGAGCAGTTCGAGCACCTGCTCGACGGTGTTGTACACCCGCTGTTCGTCCGCGTAGTAAGCCATCTCGGTGATGGAGTCGAAGCTGATGCGGCGTTTACCGTCGGTCTTCGTCAGGAACTGTTCGGTGACCGAGAGGATTCCTTCGAGGTCGTCAGGGGCGGAGACGTAGTGAACGTCGTTCGTGCTTCGGCGGGAGTAGCCGCGTTCGATGCTCAACGTGTCGAGGATGTCGGCCTTGTTCTCGTCTACGTCGTAGTGGTCGAGTTTCTGTTTTACCTCGCGGGCCGTCGTCCGTGTCGAAATGACGAGGAAGCGGTCGGTGTCCGTTTTCAAAAAATCGGTGTCGATTCGGTCGGTTTCTCCCGTGCTCGGATGTAAAAGGAGGACGCCAGTGCCACCCGGTATCGAATTTGGCGTGTTCTCTATATCGAGTTGGTAATCCATATCATCCGGTAACTAGCGGAAGCGACTTAAAATATACGGGAATGCGGGTCGGAACACCGCGTTAGCACCGAACACGTCCGAGGGAGACGTGGCTGTTCAACCGGTGAACTGGACCGTTTCGTCACCAAATACACCGGCTGTGCCACGATACGTTCGGTCAATAGTCAGTTCACAGACTACCCCAAAGGTACGACTGGATAGTTCGGCCCTTGTACGAAACCACCACGAACGCAACGCCAGCGAAGGCGGGCAACCCGCCGAACAGAAGGGAGTCCAGCGGATCGAACGACGGGGTCCGTCAGAACACGCTGTCGGCGGTGGCCGCGCCGACGACGCTGAAGACGGACCCCACGCTGACGGCCTTGACCGTCGTGAAGAGCGCCTGCCCGGACGTGTGGCCGTCGAACAAACCGTCGTGGAGGAACGTCTCCGGCGCGGCGAACACCACGGCGAGGATGGCGACGGACCCGAAGGAGACCACCATTAACGAGATGAAGCGAGTCGGGACACCGGCCACGTCCGCCTCGCGGTCGGGGTCGCGCTCGTGGTCCGCCTTGTAGAGCGCGCCGTATCCGATTCCGAAGACGATACAGACGGTCGCAAGCGCGTGGATGGTGGACATGTTTCCCGCGATGTCCCAGACCTCCTGCGTGACGACGAACGGGCCAGCGAGGAGGAAGCCACCGAGCACCTGCTGGGCCGTATCGGCGAGGGCGAATCGTTTTCTCGAACCGACCATATCCCCGAGAAGGGGCCGAGAAATAAAGCCCTGTGCGTTCCGAACGGGTTTTGTCGGGGACGGCCGTTCCATCGTGCATGAGCGTCCGCGAGGAGTTCGACGACTGGGCGGCGGATGGCCGCGACAAGGGAATGGAAGAGCGACACTGGCACACGGCGAAACACGTTCTCGCCCGGATGCCGGTCGGAGACGGCGACACGGTCCTCGATTTGGGATGCGGAAGCGGATACGCCGGACGTGCCGTGCGCGATACGAAGGGAGCGGGACGGGTGTACGGACTCGACGGTTCGCCTGAGATGGCGCGCAACGCGCGGGGGTACACCGACGACTCGAACGTCTCGTACCTCGTCGGCGACTTCGACCACCTGCCGTTCGCCGACGACAGCATCGACCACGTGTTCACCATGGAGGCGTTCTACTACGCGAACGACCCCCACGAGACGCTTCGGGAGGTGCGGCGGATACTTCGCCCCGGCGGCACGTTCTTCTGCGCCGTGAACTACTACGAGGAGAACGTCCACTCCCACGCGTGGCAGGACTCGATTTCGGTCGAGATGACGCGCTGGAGCCGCGAGGAGTACCGCGACGCGTTCCGTGAGGCGGGGTTGTACGTCGCCGAACAGGACAACGTACCGGACCGCGAGACGGAGATACCCGCGGAAGACGCGTTTCCGACGGATAACTGGGAGACGCGCGAGGCGATGGTCGAACGCTACCGCGAGTTCGGCACCCTGCTGACCGTCGGCGTCGCGCCGTAACCCCTTCGTTTCGAGTGGAACGACCCGACAAACTGTCGATTCTGGAGAATTCAACCGAAGCGACGATTCGGGGCAATAGCACACGCTACCGGAGGATTTAACCAAACAGCAGGGCGTCTTTTAGGTGACATGGTGAAAGTAAGCGTAGTTGGCGCGGCAGGCACTGTCGGGGCCGCCGCAGGCTACAACATCGCACTGCGTGATGTCGCGGACGAACTCGTTCTCGTTGACATTCCGGACATGGAAGACAAGACGGTCGGGCAGGCCGCCGACGTGAACCACGGGGCCGCCTACGACTCGAACACGGTCGTCCGACAGGGGACCTACGAGGACACCGCCGGGTCCGACGTCGTCGTCATCACGGCCGGGATTCCGCGTCAGCCGGGACAGACGCGTATCGACCTCGCGGGCGACAACGCGCCCATCATGGAGGACATCGGGGACTCGATCGCCGAGCACAACGACGGTGACTTCGTGACGATCACGACGTCCAACCCCGTCGACCTGCTGAACCGCCACCTGTACGAAACCGGTGACCGCGCACGAGAGAAGGTTATCGGCTTCGGTGGCCGCCTCGACAGCGCCCGGTTCCGCTACGTGCTGAGCCAGCGCTTCGACGCGCCGGTCCAGAACGTCGAAGCGACCATCATGGGCGAGCACGGCGACGCGCAGGTTCCGGTCTTCTCCAAGGTCCGCATCAACGGCGCGGACCCCGAGTTCTCGGACGACGAGAAGGACGAAATCCTCGGCGAGCTCAAAGAGAGCGCGATGAACGTCATCGAGAAGAAGGGCGCGACCCAGTGGGGCCCGGCCACGGGCGTCGGCCACATGGTCGAGGCCGTCATCCGCGACACGGGCGAAGTGCTCCCCGGTTCTATCAAACTCGAAGGCGAGTACGGCCACGAAGGCGTCGCGCTCGGCGTCCCCGTCAAACTCGGCGCGAACGGCGTCGAAGAAGTCGTCGAGTGGGACCTCACCGAGTTCGAGCGCGAACAGCTCGGCGAAGCGGCGGACAAGCTCGCAGAGCAGTACGAGAAGATAGAGTAAGCGCGTTTCCGAGCGATTTCTAGTTTCAACCGATTTTTTCGACGCGACTGTCGTAGCGAGCCGACGGTATCGTCAGAAGCGAGCCGGTTGAAACGTCTCTCCGGCCCTACCGCCCTTTCGCCAATCGCGCGCCGATTTTGTCCGGCAATCCAGCCTCCCGCACCGCCTCCTGTACCGCTTCGATGTCGTACTCCACGCGTCGCTCCTCGACGCTCATATCGTCGAAGTCGAGAATCGCGTAGGCGGCGCGAGGGTCGCCGTCCCGCGGTTGACCGACGCTTCCGGGATTCATCACGACGCCCTCGTCGTACGTTTCCTGGTGTTGGACGTGCGTGTGACCCATGACGAGGACGTCCTCGTCACCCAGTAGGTCGGGGTCGAACTCCTCGGGATAGGTGTAGTGGTCGGGGTCGTCGGGGTGGCCGTGGACGATTCTGACTCGACCGTCGCACGCGAGACGCGAATCCGGGCGGCGGGAGAGCCAGTCGATTTGGACGTCGTTGAGTTCGTCGCGGGCGTGCTCGACGCCCGCGGCCGCCATGCTGTTGAATCGGAAGGCGGTGCCGGTGACGACCGCCCGGTCGTGATTTCCCATCACGCTCGCCGAAACGCGGTCGCGGAGACCGTCGACGCACTCGCTCGGCCACGGGTTGTAGCCGACCACATCGCCCGCACAGAGGAGTTCCTCGACGGGCGGCATATCGTCGAGAACGGCATCGAGCGCGACGCGGTTCGAGTGAACGTCCGAGATGATACCGACCTTCATGTCGGGTCGATACGTTCGGGAAAGCCTTAATTCCCGTTCTCGACCGCGAGGGAGAAGTCGTTTTCGTCGTTTCGAGCGACGCCGACGCCGCAGACGGGGTGTTCGAAATCGAGGTCGTAGGCCGCACTCGCCGCGGTTTCGGCGTCCGCGGCATCGAAGTCGAAGGCCTCGGGCGTGTCCTTCTCGTAGGTCGCCACGAGCGTCGGTTCCGTGACCTCCTTCACGAGCAGGGCGTCGCGGCGGACGATACCGATGTAGGATTCCTCGCCGACGGTTCCCGCGATTCGCGGCGTGTCGTAGTCGTCCTTTTCGTAATCGAGCGCGAGAAGACTCTCCGCGAGGGCGTCACGCGCGGGGTATCCGAGTTCTATCTTCTCGGCGATGGGGTCCACTTGCGAGCCGTTGCCGATGACTGCCGTATCGCCGACGACGCGGGCGCAGTTGTAGGCAATGTAGGGGTTGTCCGTCTCCGGTGCGTCCTCGGTCGGGCCGACGGTGACGGTCTCACCGTGAGCGACCGCTTTTCGGTTGGGGAACGACCGCGAGGAAACTCGGTAGGCGCCGACGTCTGGACCGACGACGATGAAGCGTCCGATGTACATACACAAACATGCGTAATTGGGACTGAAATACGTGCTGGTTTGTGCACGGTTACGGTGTCATCTCAGATTTCGCTCGAAAGGAAATCCCGGAAGTACTCCTCCATCCGTTCTTGGGAGTAGAACTTGACGCTCTTGTCGCGGAGTTCCGCGAGCAGGTGGTTTTGGACCATGACGAACGAACCGAGCCGACGCGATTTCTTTTGCACCGTATCAACCCGGTCACGGCGACGGGACACGTAGTGTTCGAGCCCCTGTTCGAGGTACTTCGAATCGGTTCGGGTCAGTTCGTCCGCGAGGACGGCCGCCGATTCCATCGCCATCGACGCACCGACACCGCCGGTCGGCAGTATCGCGTGTCCGGCGTCCCCGATGAGAACGACGCGGCCCTTCGTCCACTCGTCCATGTGCAGGTCGTAGAAGTCGTCGTGCCACATCCCCGCCGGGTCGTCCATCTCGTCCGCCGGGTCGTCCATCTCGTCGAGGATGTCCGGGACCAACCCACCCATGTCGTCGAACATCTCACGAACGCGGTCGAGGCGCTCGTCCACGGGGTCGGGGGTTCCTTCGGGCACGGTCGCGGCGAGGAAACACGCCAACTTGTCCTCCGTCGGGTACAGACCGACGAACCGTCCCGCGCCCCAGTGCTCCTGCACTTCGCCCGACGTCGCCAACGAAGGGTCCACCCAGAACGCCCACCCCGTCATGTCGTGATACGTCAACTCCACCTCGCCAAACACGAGGTCCCGAACCTTCGAGTGGATGCCGTCCGCGCCGACAACGAGGTCGTAGGTGCCCATCGTGCCGTCGGTGAAGGTAACGTCAACTTCGTCCGAGTGTTGGTCGATTTCGGTGACGGTCGTTCCCATCTGGAGATTCTCCTCGGAGATGGTTTCCTGCAACACATCGACGAGATTCGGTCGCCAGATGAGATACGTCTCGCCGTACTCGTCGGCGAGGCTGCCCATGTCGTAGCCGTGTAGCTGTGTTCCGTCGTGGTCGAGAACGTGGTACGCCTCGAACTGGTCCGCGTTATCGAGGAGTTCGTCGTACTTGCCGAGACCCTTCAGGATGTTCGACCCCGCGGGCCACAGGCTAAGGGTGTAGCCGAGACCGCCGTAATTGCTCGATTTCTCCACCACGTCGGGTGAGAATCCGCGCTGTTCCAGCAGGCCTGCAAGCGTCAACCCGGCGATGCCGCCGCCGACCACGAGAATCCGCATATCGCTCCCGTATCGAATAGTAGTCGTCATCGTAGCTGCGTGTACAAAAGGGAGATCCGTTGCTCTATCCTCTAGCATGCCACGGGTATTTATTAGAGATTGCCGGCGATAGTCGATTATCACTCCGGCGTCGGTTCGCCACGGAGGTCATGAAAACATGAGGTACGCAACGGTCACAGTCCGCTGGGACGAGGGGGAGCTTCACCCGCTAGACGATGCAGTGGCGCGCGCGCCGGACGTTTCCATCGAGTTGACGTACTACATCAATCCGGTTCGTGACGGGACGTACGCCGAACTGAGTCGAATTCGTGGGGAGCCGGCTCGAATACGAGCGGTGTTACAGGCGACACCGGAGGTGTTAGACTACGACGTTCCGTCCGGAAGCGAGGGGATCACGTACACCCACTACGAGTCCGCCCCGCTCATGGACGCGATGCTCGGGGTGCTTTTCGACCACGAAATCGTTCTCGAATGGCCGGTCGAGTTCGTCGATACCGCGACCGGCCGCGGGGTTCGAGTGACGTTTCTCGGAACGGAGCGGGCCTTGAGCGAAGCGCTCGGCGACGTTCCCGACGACTTCGGAATCGAACTCGAACGGATGGGCGACTATTCGTCGCGGATTTCCGACCCGGTTGCGACGCTCACCGACCGCCAACGGGAGGTGTTGGCGGTGGCGGTTCGGAAGGGGTACTACGAGATTCCCCGAGAGACGACGCATCGGGAAATCGCCGACGAACTGTCGGTTGCCCCCGGAACCATCAGCAAACAGTTACAACGCATCGAAATCGAGCTAATATCGGCGCTTTCGACCCCGAACGAATAGATTTGCAGCCGAATACGTGACCGTGATACCGGGATGCAAGGGTCGGTCGGGTTCGAAACACTGAAATACGGAACTGTGCTACCGTTGAATGCAGATTCAGCGAACCGAATCGCTGAAGCATAACAGTCCCATGGGGTAGTGGCCAATCCTGTTGCCTTCTGGGGGCAACGACCGCGGTTCGAATCCGTGTGGGACTATCAGAAATTTTCTGGCTCTCGTAGAAATCGCTCAGGTCGCGGAACGGACAGCGTATATCATCCATTTGTCGCGTTCGCGTGGTCGTCTTCCGTCGGATTCGTCCCGTCGAAGCTCGCAATCGACCGTCGCTGCACTGTTTCGATTTGGTCTACGAGTTCATCGACGGTACCGGTCTTTACCAAGAATTGTCTTGATGAGTTTTGTGATTTGACTTCGATTAAATCACCGTTTACAGTCACGTAGTGGTTCCCGTGCACCGCCGAATTGAATCCGGAGCGGACGATATCTATCGAATGTCGGAGGTACAATAGCACGTCCGGGACGGAAATCGTGTCGGAGTCTATCAGTGCAGCCAATCGACTGAACGTGTTGTCACGGGATTCCGTTCGACCGAGAACGTCGGTGTCGAACCGAATCGTCGATTCGCCACAGATAGCACCACAATCGCTACTGCAGGTGATTTTTCCGTTCGCCTCGATTCGGGCAAGCGGTTGGGAGAGGGCACGACAACAGACGTTACAGTAGGCACGAATCGTCGGCTCGTTCCGTCCGGTACCGGCGTCGAGTCCGGCGACGTCGACGGCGTTTTGCCACGAACCGAAATGGTTGTAGTACGTCATCCCGGAGAACGGACCCTGTTCTTCCATTTCCTTTCGTTGAGGAACGTGACCGAGAATCTTCGCGAGCCGTCGTAATCCGAGTACCAGCTCCCGATTCTCGATTCCATCTCGTCGGGAGTGACGGGTTTCCAATCCCGCCGCCTCCAGCGCAGCGTTCCAAGTGCCGTATCTATCGAGATACGTCTTCGGGCTGTGAGACCCTCGTTTCCACATTTCTTCGGCGGTGGGAGAGTGTTCCAGTTCCGTAGCGAGATAGCGTAATTCGTCTAGAAGCGTCCGTTCATCGATTCTAGCGCTGTCACTCTGTTTGAGACGGTTCTGACACAATCCGGCATCGGCGAGAGCGTTTACCCAGGAACCAAATCGGCGCCGGTAGGTAGCAGCGCTATACTCGCCGAGCTCGTCCATTTCGGTCGGTGTCGGTGAGCGGCCGAGAACCCCGGCCATCCGCCGGAGTTCATCACGCATTTCCTGATCCGAAAACCGTCGAGGGGTGGACTTGTCGAACGTCTCCGAAAGCTCTGCTCTCTCTATCGCTTCGTTCCACGAACCGAATCGACGTCGGTACGTCGATGGAGAAAACCGACCTTGTTCGGCCATTTCGGTCGATGTCGGGATTCGGTCGAGTGTTTCCGCCAATTCCGAGAGGGCTCGAAGCAACTCGTCTTCGGAGACTTTCACACCCCGCGTTCGCGGCGTCAATCCGGCCTCTTTCACCGCCGTCTGCCACGAGCCGAACCGTTCGAGATACGTTGACGGAGAGTGCGTACCACGTTCCCGCATATCCTCTCGCGTCGGCGTCCGACCTAGCGAATTTGCAAGCGTTTGAATATCTGAGAGGAGTTCCGCGTTCGAATACTTGGGTCGATTACGGGAGTTGGGGGTGAGACCAGCCTGACAGATTGCGTCGTTCCAGGAACCGAATCGAGACTGGTACGTGCTGGGCGAGTACGCTCCGTGAATTTCCATTTCCCGCATACTTGGAGTTCCATCAAGTCGATTCGCGACCCGTTGAAGTTCTGCGAGGAGCTTCTCCTCCGCTATCCGACCTCCCGGAGAGGAGACAGATCGACAGACATTCTTCGCAGAATTCCTTTTCTTCAATGCAGATTATGAAATACCACAATGTCATATAAACATTCGTGTGCAAACAATATTTCTTCCGAAGAAGAGCCAGTTCGTAGGAGAGAGCCTTAATATTACCTCATGAAATCCAATATTATAGCAGATTTTCGCTGGAGACCGTAGTAATACACGATTCAGAGGTTCATGCGCGAAGTTGTCATTCGACATCCCAGTTTACGTACCCCAGATAATTACCGCTGGAGCGTTCGGGACGGTCGAGTTATCGAATACGACAATATGACAAAATTTCAGTGGATTGGCAGCGCCACGGAGGCATCGCTGTCCTAATAAACGCAGTAGCAAAGCGAACGGCCCTCTTCGACCGAAAGACGGCGAACGTTCCGTGACGGACGAATTATAGACTCCAACCCCTCGAACCCCCTGCATTTCAACTGGAAGATTCGACCGCCTACTGCCAATTCGTCTCCGACTCGGCGTCGGTTTCGTCCTCGTCTAACTCGCGCACTTCCCGCTCGTCGTTGTACTCGGCCGGGCCGCCAGCTTTGCCGGAAATTTCGTTGTACACCGCTTCCCGAGCCTCCTCGGGAGATTCGTAGCGTTCGTCCACGAGACGGTCGAAGACGCTTCCCAGTGTCTCCGTCTCGTTCGGCAAGTCGAGTGGCTGGTCGCCGTACTCCGTCGCCAACTCCTCGCTCGTTGTCGGATACTTGTGCTCGCCCAGCATCCGACCCGCATCGCCGAGTGCGTCTTCGACTCGTTCCGCCCGATCACGTTGTCGTTTCCGTGCGTTTTCCTGCACGCGTTCGGCGTCGTGGTGCTCGTCGGACATGGTTCTGTCCCAAGCTACACGATGCCGTCTGAAATTCATACTGGCCATCGAACGGAGCGGCAGCAGTCGCCGTCTCACCGTTGTCTTCTCCGCGCACCACCATTTCTTCACATCTCGCTCTCTCTCACTCTCGCCGCTTCGCACCACCATCCCTCACTTCTCGACTTCGAGCAAGGCGACGCGTTCACAGACGATATCGGTGAGGTCGGCGGTCGTCGCCGCCAGTTCGCGTTCCGAGACGGAGAAAAACTCGAAGACCGATTCGCGGTCCGGAGTGTCGAGCGTACTGCCGGGCGTCAGAACATCGGCAATAGCTTCGCTCGCGGGCGTCTCCCGTTCGCCGTCAACGACGACGACGACATCCCGTTCTCCCTCCGAGACGCCCATCTCCAACGCCTGATTGATCTGACGGCGACCCGCCGCGTACAGGAGGATTTCGACGGCGCGGTCGCGGGCGACGTTTTCACCGCGCTCGAACGCCCGGTTCGCGTGCTCCACCGCCGATTCGAGATGCTCCCGTCCGGCCACGTAGTCGGCGTCGAACGCCTGTATCGCACAGTCGAACTCGTCGCCGATATTGCCGAGGCGAGCCACGAACTCGTTCACGTCGGCGACAGTTGCGGTTCCTTCGACCAATTTCATTCGAAATCACCGAGGCTCTGTTGTCCGCCGTCGTTCGTCGCCCGCGTGCTCGTCGCCGCCGTCTCGGCGTCCGCCTCGACGTCATCGAGCGACGGGTCCTGCCGCCCGACGTTTTCGAGGATGTTTTCGGCCGTCTTTTTCCGGCCGCGGAGCGCACCGAGAACGACGGATTTGTCGGCTTCGCGGAGGTCGGCCCGGGATTCGATACCGGCTTCGTACAACCGACGGGCGCGTTTTCGACCGACGTTCCGAACGCCCGCCAGGTCGAGCAGTTCCTCCTCGACGCCGTACTCGACCCGTTTCCGTGCTTCCCGGACGGCCGTGGTGGTCGCCGACGGAATTCCCTCGGCGTCGTCGCGCTGGAGTTCGGCTGCGAGCCGTTCGGCCGCGTTGAGCAACCACTGTGCCGTTTCGACCTTCCCGCGGATGTCACCGGGGCCGATGGCGTACCGTTCGGTGATGCGGTCTTCGTCGAGTTCGCTCGCCCAGTCTTCGAGCAGGCGGGCGGTCTTCAACGCGGAGAGCCAGTCTTCGAACGCGTTGTCCTCGAACTCCGAGGGCATGTGGCCGAGGAACTCGGGTTCGCGCTCGTAGGCTATCTCCGTGTATCGCTCGCGGTCGCCCGACCGGAGGTAGAGTTGATACATGTCCGGCGTGCGCGAGACGAGATGGTACAGCCCGAGCGCGGTCGGTTTGTCCTTTGCATCGCGCAGTCCGTCGATGATTTCGGCGGCGCTCATCGGGTCGAGGTAGAGTTGCGAGACGCGGTGGCCGAGACCGGTGGCGCGCAATCGGTCGTCCCGTTCGAGGAACCCGTTCCGGTCGAGGTAATCGAGGACGTGTTGGGTGACGGTTTCGAGCCGCCCCGTTTCGTCGGTCTGGGTCGCGTACAGCGTCCGTTCGAGGAAGTCGAGGAGTTCCTCCTCGGTCCCCGCGAACC
This sequence comes from Haladaptatus sp. W1, assembly GCF_001723155.1. Lineage (NCBI taxonomy): Archaea > Methanobacteriati > Methanobacteriota > Halobacteria > Halobacteriales > Haladaptataceae > Haladaptatus > Haladaptatus sp. W1. The sequence goes on along the minus strand of NZ_MEIH01000418.1, from coordinate 12,641 downwards.
CGGACGCGACGGTGGCGAGGATGTGCGTTCGGAGCGCGGGTTCGGCGGCGAGTTTCGAGTGGACCGGTTCCGGGTCGGCCCAGACGTATTGGTCGAACAGTTCCTGCAGTTCGTCGTGGCTCTTGGCGATGAGCACGGCCTCGCCGTGCGGGTCGAGACCGGGACGTCCGGCCCGGCCGAACATCTGATGCACTTCGAGCACGTCGAGCGGTTGCATGCCGCCGATATCGCCGTCGTAGCGCCGCCAGTCGCGGACGATGACCCGTCGACTCGGCGTGTTCACGCCCGCCGCAAGCGTCGGCGTCGCGCTGATGACTTTGATGAGTTTGTCGCGGAAGGCGTCCTCCACCAGCGACCGATGGTCACTAGCGAGGCCCGCGTGGTGAAACGCGGCTCCCTTTTCGATGGCCGTCGCGAGGTCGTCGCTCGTTTCGGTGTCACTCACGTCCCGAATTTGGTCGGCGATGTCGAGCAGTTCCCGGCGTTCGTCGTCCGTGAGGTGTGTCTTCGTCACGTCTGCGAGTCGCTTCGCCGCGGCCTCCGCGTTGCGGCGGGAGTTGACAAACACGAGCGACGACCCGCCGTCTTCGAGCGTATCGCGGACGAGCGCCGCGGTTTCCTTCTCGTTTCCGCGGGCAAGTTCCTGCTGTGTCCCGTCGTCGAAGTGGAGCGCCTGTCCGTAGAGAACACCCTTTCTGAGGTCGATGGGTCGCCACGTCGAATCGACCAGCGTGGCGTCGAGCCAGTCGGCCATCTCGCCCGCGTTGCCGACGGTCGCCGACAGCGCGACGGTCTGGAGGTCCGGGTTGACGCGACGTAGTTTGGCGAGCGTCACTTCGAGCGTCGGGCCACGGTGCGCGTCGTTGACGAGGTGAACTTCGTCGGCGACGACACAGGAGAGGTCGTCGATCCACTTCGCGCCGTTTCGGACGAGCGAGTCCACCTTCTCGCTCGTGGCGACGATGATGTCTCTCGAAGCGAGCCAATCCCCGTCGCTCTCGTAGTTTCCGGTCGAGACGCCGATGGAGACGCCGTACTGTTCGAACTCCTCGAACTCCTCTTTCTTCTCGCTGGCGAGCGCTCGGAGGGGGACGATGTAGAGGGCTTTGCCACCACGGGCGACGCTGGACAGCATTGCGAGTTCCGCGATGAACGTCTTTCCGCTCGCCGTCGGAATGCTGGCGACGACGCTCTCACCCTCGGTGATTCCCGCTTCGACCGCTTCCGATTGGGGCGGGTAGAGTTCCTCGATTCCCTGCGCGTGGAAGTGTTCGGGAACGCCGTCCGGCAAGCCCGTCAAGTCGGCGACGTTCACGCACGCTCACCTTGCGTGCGCGGTGCGATTCCGGTCATTACCCTCGTTTGGCGCGTCTTCCCGTTTAAACTGTCGGGTGGTCGCCGAGGAAAGCTATTTTCCAGACGATTGTGATGTTCGAGTATGCGGCACTGTCTAGTTTAGCTCGTCCTCGACAGGTGTTCGGTTGTTGAGCGATTGATGCGGTCGCTGATGGTTATAGTAATGCACAAACTGTTCAAGCCACTGCTGAACGCTCGGCCGACTGCCCACCCACGAGGTATGAAAGCGGTCGATACGCTGTTTGAGCGTGTGAAACCACTTTTCGATAAGGTTTCGCTCGGTATAGTCAAGGTGACCGCTCAATCCAATTCGAAAGAGGGCAGTCCGATAGCCGTAGCCATCAACGAGAAACACAGTGTCAGAGAGATCGTGTTTCTCGGCCAATCCAGACAGAAACGCAGCCGCTTGATCGGTCCCATGCCGATCAAACACTTTGACATCGAGCAGTAACTTTGTTTCTATGTCTATTGCAGCGTACACCCAAGACCACTCGCCGTTAATTTTGACAGCGGTTTCGTCAACCGCGACCCGCGTCGGCGTCGCCGACGGCGGGTCGGAGACGCTGTCAGATACCCGAGGAACCCATTGGAAAATTGCTTGATGCGACCGTTTTACGCCGAGGAGTGCGAGAATCCCTTTTGTTTCCCTGAGCGAACAACCGGTCGCGTGGAGCCGGACGGCGAACGCCCTGACGGGCGTCGCCGTCCGCTCACGCTCCCAACATTCAAGCGTAGCCGTCTCTAAACTCTTGTTGAGCAGGTTTGAGAGTAGCATGAATCACTAGCTCTTCAACCTGCTCGTCCTTATCTAGACAGTGCCGAGTATGCCGATTCCAAAGTACGGCGACAAATACGACGCTCCGGCGTTGTTCTCGCCGGAGGAAGCCGTGGGCGCTCACGGCGGCGCGCTTCCCGAGATGCCGAAAGCGGTCATCCTCGGCTTCGAGGACGAACTGCTCGAAGCGGTGGACGAGCGAGCGACGGAGAGCGTGAACTACGTTCGAAGTCAGACGGTCCAGTTGCTCTCCAAGGAGGTCGGTTTCATCGGCGACTTCGGCATCGGACCGACCGTCACCGCAATCGTCGCGGAGAACGCGATTGCGGCGGGCGCGGAGGTGGTTTGTGTTCTCTGTGGCTGTGCCGGATTGCAGACGGACGTCCCGCTCTCGGATGCGATTCTCCCGACGCGAGCGGTCCGCGACGACGGAATTTCACAGCACTATCTCCCGCCGGAGGAGGCGGTGGCATCGACGCCAGCGGTGACGGACCATCTTGAATCGGCGCTTTCGGATGCCGGAATCGGCGTGCACCGCGGTCCAACGTGGTCGATGGGAGCGATGTACCGCGAGACGAAACCCGAAATCGAACACTACGCGAACGAAGGCGCCCTCTCGCTCGGCATGGCGGAAGCAGCTCTGCTGGCGGTCGCCGAGTATCGCGGCGTGGATGCGGGCGTCGTCCACCAAATCGGCGACTATCTCACCGCGGACGACTGGGTACCGAATTCGGACGAACGGTCCTCGCTCCAGTCGATGCTGGACCCGACGGTCGCGGCGCTTCGAACGTACGTTTCGTGAGGTTCATCGTTTGGTTATCGGCCACTTCGCTCCGTCATCCATTTGAGGGCACACAGCAGAGTGGTAGCTATGAAGATAGAATACGACCGGAACACCTGCACGGGGATGTTCCAGTGCACCGCGGAGTGGGAGAAATTCGTCGAAAACCGCGAGGAAGGCAAGGCCGACCTGCTGGAGGGCGAGGAGGTCGAGGAGGGAATCTTCGTCCGCGAAGTTCCCGAAGGGGAAGAGTTCGACGCCGAGATGGCCGCCCGCGTCTGTCCCGTGGACGCGATCAAAGTGTACGACGACGACGGCGAACAGATAGTCTAACGGGGAAATAAATCGGAATTACGCTGAACTCACAGTATTGTACTGGAGTGTATACTGTAGTAGACTGTAGTATACTGAATCACACTGTATTGTACTAAAAATTACTGAATACTACGAGTTGTTCAAAAGACGAATCGGGGAGGGGGAACATTTCGAGTGGAAACCGTACGGCGGATACGGGACAGATGGGCAGTCGAAGGATTCCGACGTCGAACCGTACTATTGTTCAACTACCGAATCGTGTCCGATGGTCAACTGTCGAACCGCGCCTGTTGCATGAACGGTTGAATATCGTCGATGTCGCCGAGCCGTGAGTCGGATTGAAGGACTGCCTCGGTCTCCTCGATGGGTACCGAGAGGCTGATCTCTTTCGTGCGCCCGTAGCGGCCCTTCGAGACGACGACGGCGTTGACGATGCCGAGCATGTCGAGTTCGCTGATGAGGTCGGTGACACGGCGTTGGGTGAGGATATCCGCGTCGATCTCCTCACAGAGGTGTTTGTAGACGTTGTACACCTCGCCCGTGTTGATGTTGTGGACGCCGTTTTTCTCCAGCGAGATGGTCGAAAACAGGACGAGTTTGGATTGCGTGGGGAGCGTACGGACGACTTCGACCACGCGGTCGAGTTCGATTTTGTCCTGTGCCTTTCGGACGTGGCCCTCCTCGACGCGTTCGGCTTGGTCGCGTTCGGCGAGTTCGCCCGCCGTCCGAAGCAAGTCGAGCGCCCGCCGGGCGTCACCGTGTTCCTGTGCAGCGAAGGCGGCACACAGCGGAATCACGTCGTCGGAAAGGGCGTCCTCCTTGAACGCCACCTCGGCGCGGTGCTGAAGGATGTCCCGGAGTTGGTTCGCGTCGTAGGGCGGGAAGACGATTTCCTCTTCTCCCAAACTGGACTTGACGCGGGGGTCGAGGAAATCGGTGAACTTCAGGTCGTTGCTGATGCCCATGATAGACACGCGCGAGTTGTCGAGTTCGGAGTTCATCCGCGAGAGGTTATAGAGCGTGTCGTCGCCGGATTTCTCGACCAGTTTGTCGATTTCGTCCAGCATGATGACGACGACGCGTTCCTGATAATCGACGGCCTCGAAAAAGGTATTGTACACGCGGTCGGTCGGCCACCCGGTCATCGGAACCGGTTCTATCTCTTCCGAATCGGCTTCGAGTTCCTCAATGCGGTCGTCGATCTCCTGAACGGAGGCAAAATCGACGTTCGCCAACTGTTCGGATTCGGCAGTCACGCCCTCGCGGATGTCTTTCAGTTCCTCGATTCGACTTTCGATGTCGGACAAATTGTTCTCGATGAACTTGTTGGCGAGTTGCGCGAGCACGCGGTACTGCGTGTCCGTTATCTCGCAGTTGATGTACTCGACCTCGCACGGGACTTCGTACTTCAGCGAGGTTCGTTCGAGTTCCTGACTCACGAACTTGGCGCTCGCCGTCTTCCCGGTCCCCGTCTTCCCGTAAATGAGGATATTCGACGGCGTTTCGCCGCGCAGTGCGGCGACAAGGATAGTCGCCATCCGGTTGATCTGCTCCTTCCTGTGGGGGAGTTCGTGTGGCGTGTACGAGGGACGAAGCACTTCCTTGTTCTCGAAGATCGGCTCGCCGCTGAGCAAATCGTCGAACAACCCGTGATTGCCCTCCTCGTCCGAGTCGTCCAAGACGACATCGTCCAAATCGATGCCCTCGAAGCCACGGTTCATGTGGCCGGTTCGTTCGTTCGGCGGGTCGGTATTTTCGTCTGACATACGTCGGCTTGGTACCCCTTCGTTTCGACTGGAGTTGGCACGCCGTGCGGAGAGAGACGGGAGAAAACCGGGAATAACGTCACGATTTTCGTCCCAAAGAAGCGACAGCGCGTCCAGTTGATGCAGATGAAAAAGAGGTACAGCACAGTACTAAAATCTTTCTCATCGGTTGAATGATGAACGAAAAACGGTATTTTCCCGGTTTCACGCTGAAAGAGCACCGTTTCGGGTCGAACGAAAGAAGAGAAGTTGTGAAAAATTGACGGGTCAGTGGCGGTTTTGAACGCGAATTTTGGGAGGGGTCGATTTTCGAGAGATTTTCGAGAGATTTTCGAGCGGTTTCGTCGAGAGCCGTTGGAGAGTCGTCATCAAAATTGTCGAAAGATGATTTTGAAAGCACGCGGGGGAATTCGAGACGGTGGTGCCGGGAACGGAGACCGACTGGTTCACCCGTCCGTTTCGTTCGAGTTTGAGGCGATCTAACCCGTGCATTTCGGGTGGAGTCGAAAAAGAGGGACCAAGACGATTCGCGAGTCACGACGATATGATTCGAACCCCCCAATTTCGGGTGGAACACGTACAAACTATCGCCATAGTTAGAATTGTCAGGGGGGGGAGAAAGGGAGGTTCTTTTGGAATCATACCCGGAATGTTGTCTATCCGAGATGACGCCGTTCGGAATTGACAAGTCGATGGGCAAGTCGGTGGGTGAGTCGGTGGGAGGGACACCACGTCGAATGTTACCACGTTTCTCTGAACCCCCCCACCCCTTCGTTTCGGGTGGAACGAGGAAACAGTGTGGTGGGGGAGGGGGGCTATTCTAGGACAGGAACCTTTATTACACAATCTAGCCAACAATATCCGCAAACTAGAGTCATTTCTTTTCTAGAGTGGGGTGTACCCTGTAACTTACCTCCAACCGACACCCCACACCCCACCTTTCGCCGTTTCCACCCGAAACGAAGGGGTGGGGGTGTGTCCCAACGAGTAAAAACAATAACACATCCACCCGTCTCCAGCAACGAGTCATCTCAAGTCCAACGTTAGAGCAACACCTCCTCGTGTTATCTCTTCACGTGCTCACTGACACCGTAGAACATGGGTGCTGGTAGTTCTCTACCGTTCTCTTTCCTTTCATTTTGTCTCTATTTTCCATCCGTTGCGTGAGAATCGTCCAGTCGTTTTCGCCCACGTAACCCGAGAACCCCTTCGTTTCCAGTGGAAGTCGTTCCCCGAGCACGGCCGTTGAACAAAAATTCGATGCGGCGAGAAAAAGACGGACCAGGAGCAACGAAAGTACCTCCCAGTTCGACCATCGACCGGGGTCCGAATCGGTCCTTTTTGTGTTCCTTTCTTGAGGTCCGTCTCGTATTCACTTGGAGTCCCGCTCGTATTCACTTGGAGTCCCGCTCGTGTTTTCTTCGAGTTCGTTCCTCGTTTTCTTCGAGTTAGTCTTACGCTATTTCTTTCCCACTGCCGCATGGGAATTGCGTCAAGAGTTGTCTGACATAGGTTTAAGTGAATGGCGTAAATTTGTACGCGCAACAGCCCCGCACGTCCGGCTCATCTCGACAACCGGTTGTCTAGAGTGATTATCCGACACTGGGGTCTGGGAGGAAAAAGGATGGGATTGTTTACTGGTCTCAGGCAAAGTATTGCACGTGTGACCGACAAGCTCTTCTCGTCGGAAGAGCCGAAACGAATCGGCATCTATGGGCCCCCGAACGCTGGGAAGACGACGCTCGCCAATCGCATCGCTCGTGATTGGACGGGTGACGCCGTTGGTCCAGAGAGCCACGTTCCACACGAAACACGCCGCGCGCGTAGGAAGGAAAACGTCGAAATCGAACGCGACGGACGGAAAGTCACCATCGATATCGTTGACACGCCGGGTGTCACGACGAAAGTCGATTACGAGGAGTTCCTCGACCACGATATGGAGAAGGAGGACGCCGTTCGCCGCTCCCGCGAGGCCACGGAAGGTGTCGCGGAAGCGATGCACTGGCTCCGTGAAGACGTCGATGGCGTCATCTACGTTCTCGATAGCTCGACTGACCCGTTCACGCAAGTGAACACCATGCTCATCGGCATCATCGAGAGTCAGGACCTGCCGGTACTTATCCTCGCGAACAAAACCGATCTCGACGATTCGAGCGTCCAGCGGATTCGTAACGCGTATCCGCAACACGAGACGATTCCACTCTCCGCGCTGGAGGGTGACAACATGGATGAAGTGTACACGAAAATCGCGGAGTACTTCGGGTGATTCCAATGCCGGAAGTGAAAAATTCAGACGACGGCGTTCAAGTTGACCTCATCGGTGGTGAACGGATGGCTGGGAAGACCAGCATGGAAAAAATTCGGATGATACTCGATGGCGTCCGTGACGGCAACATCGTCATTCTCGAAGAGGGGTTGTCCCCCGACGAGGAGAGCAAGCTCATCGAGGTGACGATGACCGAAATCAGCCCCGACGAGTTCAGTGGTATCGAAATCGAAACGTATCCCCGTTCGAAGACGTCCGACAGTAGTCTCCTCGGTCGATTGATGGGTCGTGAGTCCACCGGTTCGAAACTCACCGTCATCGGTCCGGCGAACCAAATCGAGACGCTCCACAAGGACGAGAACCTCATCAGCGCCCTCATCTCCCACAAATAATGCCCCACGAGTGTACGAACTGTGGACGGACGTTCGCGGACGGGTCGAAGGAGATGCTTTCGGGATGTCCCGACTGTGGCGGTAACAAGTTCCAATTCCGACCGTCCGGTTCATCTCAAGACGAAACGAAGGCCACCGAATCCGCGGGTGCGAGCGCGAACGCTGCACCGACCGCTGACAGTGCAGGCGGGTCCGGGACGGTAGGTCGAGCGGCGAATACGGTCAAAGGATGGGTCGGGTCGCGCGGTCGTTCGGAATCGGAATCCACGAACTCGGACCGTAACGAACCCGCGCAGAAGCCTACCCAACCGACAAACCGCCGCGAACAACCACCACAAGCGAGCGAGCGGGCAGAGGCGGACGAGTCGACGGTGGCGAACGAAGCGGCTCAGTCGAAGCCGACTCGAAAAGCGACGGCGGAACCCAGCATCGAATCGACTGAGGACCGCGCACAGGCGAGCGCTCGCTCGGAAATCGTCCCGGACGACGAACTCCCGGAACGGCCGGACAACGAGGGAACAGGTACGGTTATCAAACCGCCCGAAGACAACCAGCCGAGTCTCGACGAACTCCGCGAGGAGCTCAACAGCCAGTTCGAGAGCATCAAGGTGGTCGAACCTGGGCAGTACGAACTCAACCTGATGGAGTTGTACGAACGGGACGAGTACATCATCGCCATGCGTGAGAACGGTCGATACGTCATCCAGGTCCCCGATTCGTGGACTGGTGCGGCCGATAGCTGATTCCGTTTCGGTTCTTGCCGCTTTTGTTTCGGTTTCGCTACCTCTGTTCTGACTTCGACCGTCTCGTCACCTCGACGTTCGATGCCGCCGGTGTCGGTATCTAACGGGTGGCCAAACGTGCCGACTGGTGAAAAACGGTCAATCTGGAGTGGAAACGAAGGGGTTTCGACCCGAGTAGGCAGATTTTAAGCAGTCGAGTGGAAACGAATGGGTATGAGCACTCCGACGAAAATCGTCATCGGGACGGTCGTACTGACGATGGTGGCCGTACTTGCAGTCATCATGAACGCTTGGCTCATCGCCTGATGTTTCGCCAACGGTCTGTGCCGGACGACGTGGCGGCGGTCCGAGGCGACCACGCGCCGGACGCGCTCGTCTTGGATTGCGAACGCGATTTCGAGACGCTCCCGATTCCGGCGCGCGACGACCTCGCACTCCTGACGGACGAACTCCGTCCGTTTTCGGCACCCGACGAGTGGCTACCCGACGACGCTCCGGAACTCCTCCGACGCTTCGCCGGGTCCGACCTCGTCGTCGGGATGCCGGGAGACGGCAGCGTGGCGTGGACTCACCAAACCGACCCACCCGTCCTCTTCGTGAAAGCGCGCGTTCAGGGGTCGCCCGAGGAGTTCGTCAACTTTCTGGTCGTGGAAGCGCTCGTCGAGGTCGGACTCGACCTTCCCGAGCACTTCCTCGAATTCTTCGAGGGTCGATACCGGGAGTTCGCCGAGGTCGTTCCGCTCGGACCCGCGGCCACGTACCAACTCGCCGTCGCCCTGTGTGACGCGTACAAAGGGCTGTACACACGCGAGGTGTTCGCCGACTGGCAGGGAACGCATCCTCGGTTGTTCGAGGCGTGGCGGGACGCGGGTCAACGAATCGAACCGCGGGTGGACGGCATCACCCGGGAAGTCGTGACCGGAACTACCGACTTCCCCGACGCCACCGAGTTCGCCTGTAGCGCCATCAAACACGGTATCGAACCGCCAGCGCCGTTTTCGGCACTCGACACACAGGCCTACCGCGACCACGGCGTCGGCTACGCCATCAAATGGGCCGAAAAGACGCTCGGTTCGCTCGATGTGGGTTCTGATTCCGATTCGAACTCGGATTCTGATTCGACTACCAATTCTAGTTCTGATTCGAATTCAAATTCGGAATAACACCGTTCGGTCCCGTTCGTTTTCTCACTACACACGCTCCGATCTATCTTCTCACTCGTCGTCTCCTTCCGTCGGGACGATCACGAGGTCGTCGGGTTGGCTGTCGAGGTATATCGAATAGTCGTCCGTGACCGTGTCTTGTGCCATGCTAAGCCAGAACAGTGCTGTCGCATATAACCTTACCTGTCAACGTTTTCCATTTATTCGGCTCACAACTGTATGAACATCCGATTTATTATCGGATACAATCCGTTTAAGGTTGTAATGTGGGCGGAAAACCACTCCTTAGCGACTCATTTCTGGACAAACGTTTCGTGACGCCTCGGCGTCCGCGACGTTCCCTGTTGATTTGGTGCGCGTGAGAACAGCACGAATTCGGCGATAGAGCCTTTCTTTCGCCGTTTCACGAATACCTATCTCACGAAGTGGCCGTCTCACAGAGTCGTCGGTTTACGCGAGGCCCTCGGCTATGTCTTCGGCGAAGTAGGTCAAGATCAGGTCCGCACCCGCCCGCTTGATGGACAGCAGGGATTCGAGCGCCGTCTCCCGCAGGTCGAGCCATCCCTTTTCGCTCGCGGCGTGCAACATCGCGTACTCGCCGGAGACGTTGTAGGCGGCAATCGGGTGGTCGTACTCCTCCCGGATGTCCCGCACGATGTCGAGGTACGGCAGTGCCGGTTTGACCATCAGTATGTCTGCACCCTGCTCAACGTCGAGTTCGACTTCGTGCATCGCTTCGCGCGCGTTGGCCGGGTCCATCTGGTAGTGTCGTCGGTCACCGAAGGCGGGTGCGCCGTCCGCCGCGTCCCGGAACGGGCCGTAGAACGCCGATTCGTACTTCGCGGCGTAGCTCATGATGGGTACGTCGGAATAGCCCGCTTCGTCCAGTCCGGTGCGAATCGCTTCCACCATACCGTCCGTCATGCTGCTCGGCGCGACCATCTCCGCACCTGCCTTGGCGTGCGAGACGGCGATTTTCTGCAGCAGGTCGAGCGTCTCGTCGTTTTTCACCGTGAGTCGCGGGTCGTCCGCGGCCTCGTCCTCGACGATTCCGCAGTGGCCGTGCTCGGTGTACTCACAGAGACAGACGTCGGTGATGACCGTGGCGTCCGTCTCAGCCGTGATTCGACGCGTCGCTTCCTGTACCACGCCGTCTTCGGCCCACGCGCGACTGCCTCGTTCGTCCTTCGATTCGGGGATGCCGAACAGCATCACGGCCCCGACGCCCGTTTCCAGCACTTCCCGCACACGTGCGACGCTCTCGTCTATCGGCACGCGCTCGTGTCCGGGCATCGATTCGATCTCGACCCGTTCGTCCGTCGTCGCATCGACGAACACGGGTGCGATGAGGTCGGTCGCATCGAGGGTCGTCTCGCTGACTAACTCTCTGATTCCGTCACGACGAAGCCGACGTGGACGCTCGGCGAAGTTCATATCACTGCTACCCGCGGAATCCCCAAAACCGCGTCGCTCCGGGGATGGGTCACAACGCATTTAGCCCGTCCCGTCAATATCCGTATCTGATGCACATCGCCTCGCTCGTTGCGGTCGAGACGACCATACCGACCCTCCTCACCTTCTCAGTTTTCGGGTTGGCGATTCTGTCGTTTGCCCCGAACTCTCGCTCGATTCGAACGTTCGTCGCGAACTACGGCGTTTTCGTGCTCGCGGGCAGCGTCGCGCTCGTGGCCGTCGCCGGTATTCTCCTCTTCCTGTTCGGCGATGAAACGCTCGCAAAACAGTGGCTCGACCAGTACGGCTTGTTCGCCCTGTTTTTCATCTTCATCCTCGAAGGCGCGATGATGCTGTACTTCGCGCCGAGCGAGACCGTCGTCCCGGTCGGCGTCACCGTCTTGGCGAAGTCGCCCAGCGATTATCGGACGATAGCAGTCATCGTTGTCGTCGCCGTCATCGCTTCGACGGCCGGACAGTACGCGCTGTTCCTGCTGGCGAAGCGCGGCGGACGGGAATACCTCCTCGAAAAACCGTGGTTCCGAATCGACGACTCGTCGCTGGACCGGTTCGACCATTGGCTCGAACGGTGGGGTCCGCTCGCCATTCCGCTTAGCAACACGCTCCCGTTCACTCGCGGGATGTTGACCGTCCCGGCCGGTTTCGGTGAGATGAAGGACAGAAACTTCATCATCCTCTCCGCGCTCGGTTCGCTCTCGTTCGAAACGCTCCTCGCAATTTTCGGCCCGAGAGCGTTCGCGATACTCTTGGATGCGATTTCGAAGTTCTTCTGAACGTAGGCGGGTCCCAGAATCGACCTCCGAAATTTATATTTTATTGCCACTTTCTCCCCACTGTTGATTCTGACCACAAACCCGACAACTGTCGACCAACTTGAAACTCTCCGAGTGAGGCGGGGACCCGGTTGAAATCATCGTCATCCTACCATGGCGATAGACCTAACAGTGCTGAAAGCGTAGTTCTACTCGCGCCCGCGTACCGTTTGTCGCGTGCCATGCTACGAGCGCCACGTGGGCGCACTTTCATTCTAACACAGTGACAGGCGAGTGATGTCTCATCAGTAACTGTCGATAAATTGGTTCGATGGAATATTTCGAATCGAAAGTATATTTGGCTCGCGTTTCGAGTGAGTGGATATGGAGACGATACGTGCCAACGAGTATCACGACCTCGTTAGCGTGACCGATCCGCAAGTCTCGCCGGACGGCGAGCTGGCACAATCCCATCTGGCGGCACAACGACGCAGCGTCGCCGAATGGTAATCGTGTCGATTCGAACCACTCTCCCGATGCATCGCACGCAAAACGCACCCTGATACGGTTCAACACAGGTATTCGCAAACTATGACAACCAATCGCTGGAGCAAAGAGAAAGCATGGAACTGGTACGACAAACAAGACTGGCTCGTCGGGTGTAACTACCTGCCCAGCACCGCGGTCAACCCAACCGAGATGTGGCTAGCCGAATCGTTCGATCCGGAAACCATCGACCGTGAACTTCGCTGGGCCAGTGCTGTCGGAATGAACACTACACGAGTATTCCTGCAGTACCTCGTTTGGGAGGATGATCCAGACGGATTGAAACGACGCATGGACAGCTATCTCGATATTG
>NZ_MEIH01000417.1:0-3513 GCF_001723155.1 Haladaptatus sp. W1 | reverse complement strand
CCTTCTCGATGACGTACTGGTAGGCCTTGCCGGTCGTGATGTTGTGGTCGAAGGTCATGTCGATGTCGAGGAACCGCTCGTAGTTCCCCAAATCGAGGTCGACCTCGCCACCGTCCTTCAGTACGTACACTTCTCCATGCTGGTAGGGATTCATCGTCCCCGCGTCCACGTTGAGATACGGGTCGATCTTCACGGCAGTCACGTCGAACCCGGCGTTTGCGAGCAGTCGCCCAGTGCTCGCGGCGGTAATGCCTTTGCCAAGTCCGGACATGACGCCCCCTGTGACGAAAATGAACTTCTTCCCCATCTCGGGGTCGTAGTCTGTCTCGGGGTCAGTCGGCATACTGACTTTCCGCAACCGTTCTTCAAAACCATTTCGGAGGCCGTCCGGTTCGACAGGAGGTGACATGTGTTGGATACGTCGGAGGTCCGCCGTGAGATGAACGCGAGACCGGAAAAACGGAAGGGAGGGCGGCTGTGAAAGGACCCATCAGCGCGCGATACGGCGGAGGATCTGTCGGAGAAAAACAAACCAACGTCCCCGGCGCGTGCGTCAGTCGGTTCGAGGACTTCACGTCCGAGAGCCTACTGACTATCATGCGAGGGATGACTGAGCGGATGCGAAGGAATCGGTTGGGGAGGGTGTGGTTGTCGCGGCACGGTAGCGGTGCGGTCATGTGACGTCTGTAATCGCGGTCGTGGCGAACTCACGACCATTATAATGGACTCACGATCAACGTGTCCTGAACGTGGGCTTTCGAGGGCTGAACCATCCCGCTGTCTTCCCCGCCTCGGTCAGCGGAGACCCAAAAACCACCGTACCACCGCCTTTCAAAGCCGTTCGACCAAGAACTCGCCCAACCGCCCCGCCACCTTCGCTTCCTGTCCGATGAAGAAGTGGTCCGCGCTGAACTCCTCGGTTTCGAAGCCCAACTCCTTCGCGCGCTCCGCGAGGGGTTCCCAGTCGGCCGTGTCGTCGCGCGTTCCGTAGAGGACTTTCAGCGGAACTTCTACGTCGTCCAGCGCCGCGGCCGCGTCCAGTTCCGTGGTCAGGCGGGACGCGGGCGCGAGTAACGCGATGGCGTCAGCGGTCTCGTCCACGCCCGCGAGCGTCGCTATCGCGCCGCCGAAGCTGAAACCGAAGATGCCGACCGAATCGTAGCGCTCGCGCGCCCAGCGGAGGGCGTTGCGCGCGTCCTCGCGTTCGCCGTACCCCTCGTCCCAATCGCCGTAATCGAAGCGCAGGCAGGCCACGCCGTGCTCCGTGAGGTAGTCGGCGAGCGCGACGAGGCGGTTGTCGCTTCTGTTGCCGTCGAATTGCGGGTGTGGTGGACAGGCGACGACGACGGTATCCGTCGGTGCTTCGGGTTCGTCCAGCGACCCGCGCACGTCCCGCGCCCCGGGGACGACGACTTCGTTCAACGTCATGTGGGCGTGTTAGCTTGGTGAGGATTTTAAGGGTCGGGTTCTGAATGTAGTAGTATGGGAGTACTTTCACGCATGTCGTACGTCGTCCGCTCGAAGATAAACGCCGTCCTCAACAGGGCAGAAGACCCGACCGAGACGCTCGATTACTCCTACGAGCAGATGCGCGACGAACTGCAGGACGTAAAGCAGGGTATCGCGGACCTCACGACGCAGAAAAAGCGCCTCGAAATTCAGAAGCGCCGCCTCGAAGAGAACGTCGAGAAGCACAACCAGCAAGCGCGCCAAGCGGTCAAGCAGGACCGCGAGGACCTGGCCCGGCAAGCCCTCGAAAAGAAAAAGCAGAAGATGAACCAAATCGAGGACCTGGAGGGCCAGATCGCGCAACTCCAGAATACGCAGGACAACCTCGTCGAGAAGAAGAACGAACTCCAGAACCGTATCGAGGAGTTCCGCACGAAGAAAGAGAGCATGAAGGCTCGCTACGAGGCCGCGGAAGCCAACAGCCGCGTCTCGGAGGCCATGACCGGCGTCGGCGACGAGATGCAGGACGTCGGGATGGCCATCGAGCGCGCCGAAGAGAAGACGGAGGACATGGAAGCCCGTGCGGAAGCGATGGACGAACTGCAGGACACCGGCGCGTTCGAGGACGCGCTTTCCGATAAAAGCAGCCTCGACCGCGAACTCGAAGAGATGCGGTCGTCCGGCGAGGTCGACTCCGAACTGGAGACGCTGAAAGCCGACATGGGTGTGGAGGACGAACCCGAGGAGGAAGAAACGTCGTCCAGCGACGACGACATCGACCTCTCGGACCTCGAAGCCGAAGTCGCCGCCGAAGAAACGGAAACCGAGACGGAGAGCGAAACCGAACAGGCGACCGAGGAGAACAACTCGTAATCGCTTCCGGTAAACCATCCCGCAATCACCTCCGACCCCGCAACAACCTCTAGCCCCGCAACCACCTCCGGGAACCCCGATTCGGAGCCATTTTTGCAACTCCGCGCCAGACCCGTCCTCCGGCAAGAGTAACTGGTTTCGGCAAGTGTCTATTTGACGCTACTCGCGTTTTTGTTCCGTATGAGCGAGTCCGACGGGAGCGCGCAACCCGGAGACACGATGCGCGAGCGAGTAGACGAGAGTCGGCTCAAACTATGGATTCTGATGGAGGCCAATCGGTGGCTCGTCGCGGCCGTCATCCTCCTCGCCGTCTTCGCGGCGTTGGTCGTCCTCGGCGTTCTCGACCCGTCGCCGCTACAGCAGTACATCGGGCCGAGCGACGACGCGGTGGACACGGTGTTTCAAGGCTTCGTCGGGGCGATCATCACCGGCGTGACGCTCGTCGTGACGCTCAATCAGCTCGTCCTCTCGCAGGAACTTGGTCCGGTGGGTGACCAACGGAGCCGCATGGAGAGCGCGATGCAGTTCCGGCGGGACGTCGAGGACGCGCTCGACGTCCCGACCGCGCCGCCGGAACCCGCGTCGTTCATGCAGGCGCTCCTCGAAGAGACCAAATCGCGGGCGAACGCCCTCGCCGACGCGGTGGATTCGAGCCGAGACGAGGAGTTAAAGGACGAGATTCGGAGCTACGTCGATGGCCTCTCCGAGAACGCCGACGAGGTGAGCGACACGCTCGAAGACACCCAGTTCGGAACGTTCGACGTGCTGTCTGCCATCCTCAACTTCAACTACTCGTGGAAGATATTTCTCGCGCGGAAGATTCGCAACGAACACGCGGACGCCCTCACCGACGAGGTGGACGAGGCGTTTGACGACATCATCGAATCGCTGACCTTCTTCGGCCCGTCGCGCGAACATTTCAAAACGCTCTACTTCCAGTGGGAACTTGTCAACCTCTCGCGGGCCATGCTGTACACGGCGGTCCCAGCGCTCGTCGTCACCATCTCGATGATAATCTACTTCGACGCGAAGGCGATTCCGGGGTCCACGTTCGGCATCAGCAACGACGTGCTGACCGTGAGTTTGGCTTCGACGATTGCAATCGTCCCGTTCATCATCCTGCTGGCGTACATCCTGCGGATTGCGACGGTGGCGAAGCGCACGCTTTCAATCGGGCCGTTCATTCTGCGG
>NZ_MEIH01000416.1:0-5107 GCF_001723155.1 Haladaptatus sp. W1 | reverse complement strand
CACTCGACTCGTACGAAGGCGTCGAACGGGGGCTCTACAGCAGAGTCCCGATTCCCGGCGACGGCACCTCCCGATTCTGGTGGGCCACTCGATGGGCGGTTCGACGGCGGCGTGGACGGCCGCGACCCATCCCGACATCCCGCGTGCCGTCGTCCTCGAAGACCCTGCTGGCGTGCACGGCCCTCCCGATACCGGACCCGACGAGCGGGCGCGGATGGTCCGCGAAAACGTCCGCGAGTGGTCGAACCGGTCGCTCGAAGCACTCGTAGCCGACCACGACGACCGCGAACCGGCGCTGGCCCGACGCCTCGCGGTGGCGAACGCCGAGTGTCGCTCGCAAATCGCGGAGATTGCCCGTGAAGGCTATCCCCGTTGGCGGACGCGTTCCCGGATATCGAGTGTCCGACGCTCGTCTTGAAAGCCGACGCCGACCCGGAAACGCGGGCGGCCGACCTCGACCTCGCCGACGAACTGACGGATGGACGACTAGTTCACGTTCCCGACGCCGGACACTGCGTGCTCCGTGACGAGTACGAGGCCGCATACGTGGAACTGCGGACGTTTCTCCGTCGGTTGTCGTTCGACGCCGATTACTGACATATTTTCGACCTCACTATCCGTAATAGTAAAGCGCTAGAGTTCACAGACCTCGCACATGGGTGACGAGGAGGCGGACGAGATACTGGCCGCGCTCGGATTGGACGAGGAAGCGACCGAATCGCCGGAACGACGGTTCGAACGCCGAGTGGTCGCGGCGATGGTGGACGCGCGGCGCGCCGGTGTGGACTACTGGCGGTTGTTCGAACTCGTCGAACGACAGCAGCGGGCGGCGGTTCGAGCGTCGTTTTCAGGGGGCGAGTTCGGCGACGATCACTCGACGGTGGACGAGGAGACGATACAGTACTCGCAAGTGGTTCACGCCACCGCACGCGCGCTCGACGCCGGGGCGTCGGAGCGCCAACTCCTCTTCAACCTCGCCAGCGCTTACCAGTTGTTCGAGGACGACTGGTCGGGAGAGCAGTAACTGTCGGTGTGGCGATAAAGAATACCTCGTGTACCCCTACCCAAGGTAAGCTGAAATCGACGTGGATACGATAAATGCTTTGTGTTCTTCACTCCGGTTAGAGCGCAACCGTGTACACCGATTCGTCGTACTCTCCGGGACCGATTTCGACGGTCGCTTCGTCCGTTTTCTCGAATCCGAGTCGCTGGTAAAACTCGATTCCCATATCGTTTTGAGAGAGCACCATCGCCCGGATTCGCTTCATGTTGATGTCCCGGAAATCGCCCCGTAATCGCTCGTAGAGTGCGGTTCCGATGCCATCCCCCCAATGGTCCGGGTCGACGTACAGTCGGAGCAAGTCACCTTCGTCCTCGTAACAGACCGCATGACAGAACCCGAGAAGCCCGTCCGCTCCCGTTGCCACGAGAAACACGGTTCCGGGTTTCTCGACGGCCGCCGCGAGCGACTCGTCCGAGTACCAGGACGATACCGTCCCGTCGATGGACTCGGCATCGACGAAATTCTCGTAGGCTTCCCTCCACGCACGCCGTGCGACGTTCCGGACCCATTCGAAATCCTCCTCGCTCGCTGGTCGTATCTCCATTCGCAGTTCCCCCGGCAGTCCGTTCACCGTGCTCTGTGGTAACGCTGCTGAATCACAACCGTCGTTGCAGAACGAAAAGTCAGTTTTCCTCGGTCGTCGGCCGCTCCCCCTCGAACACGAGTTTCGTTCCCGGTTCGATGCCGACTCGCTCCGCGAATCCTTGTCGCATCTCGACGACGTACTTCGCGTCCCCGTCGCTTCGATAGGTCCGCAGTTCGCTGTCGCTCGCGTTCGGCTGCGTGTCCGCGTGAGCGACGTTGAGGACCGTCCCGTTCGGCGCGACGAATATCATATCGAGCGGGATGAGGGTGTTTTTCATCCAGAACGACTGCACCGACGGGTTCTCGAAGACGAATATCATCCCGTGGTTTTTCGGGAGCGACTTCCGGTACATCAGTCCGCGCTCGCGCTCGTCGTAGGAGTTTGCGACTTCGAGTTCGACCGTCGTTCGGTCGCCGTTCGTGACGAACGCCGCGGTGGCGGTTTCCTCTACCTTGGTGGTTCCGGTGGTCGATTGGTTCCCGCCGTCGGTTCCGAACCCGCCTCCGACGCATCCGGCGAGCACGACGAGGCACACGACCGATAGGACCGCACTCACGCGCATGGCTCTCGAGACGCGCGCGACTGACAAAAATACGTGGTGTCGTCGGACCGTCCCCGCTGGGGGGCTTCCAAACACGTCCGACCGAAGTCCGCGCTCAGTCTCGCGTCTCGTCTTTCTGTACCGTTTCCTCGCCGATGAAGCGCGGTCGCTTTTCGAGCGCGAGGAAGTTGTTCACGTCCTCGCGGGCTTCCTTGGCCTTGCCCTTGTCGGGGTCGTAGTCGCGGCTGCCCTCGCTACCGAGGGCGTCGTGGAGCGCATCGAGGTCCTCGAAGTAGAGTTCGGCGATGCCGTCGAATTCGGCGTTCTCGGGGTCGGTCGGGAGCACGGTGTCGTATTTGACGACGCCCTCGATTTCGCGGGCGATGGGCGTGTGGTTGTTCTGCCAGTGGTCCACGAACTCCTCGTGGCTCATGCCGTCCTTGCGAACGAGGAAGGCGGAGTGTTTGTACAGGCCGTCGGTTTTGCCGTCAACCTCGTCCTTCTGGGTGACGACTTCGCCGATGAATCGCGGTCGTTTTTCGAGCGCGAGGAAGTTATCCACATCTTCGCGGGCCTCTTTGGCCTTGCCCTTATCGGGGTCGTAGTCGCGGCTGCCCTCGCTGCCGAGGGCGTCGTGGAGCGCATCGAGGTCCTCGAAGTACAGTTCGGCGAGGCCGTCGAACTCCGCGGCGTCGGGGGTCACCGGGAGGACGGTGCTGTATTTGACGACGCCTTCGATGTCACGGGCGATCTCCGTGTGGTTGTTCTGCCAGTACTCCACGAACTCCTTGTGGCTCATGTCGTCCTTGCGCACCAACAAGGCAACGTGCTTGTACATTTCGTTCGAGGGCACAGTCCGTGCTGTGATAAAAGGCGCGAAGCATGTCGGCTCAGGCGACTTTCGCCCGGAAATTCAACACCATCGTTTCCGCTGTTTGGCGTCCTCTCTTCGGTCGGTCTCTCCTCCGAACCCGGCCGACGACGAGGAGTGGGAACGGAGACGTCTGTGAACTCTAAACTCGACGCCTTCGGCGTGTTTCTCACCTTCGTGTAAATCTTCCACTGCTGTTGGGTGCATCAAAAACATTCACTTACGAATACACAATCATTTATTATGCATCATTTGCTCCTTGTTGCCATGGCTGACAGTAATACGGGACAGGTGGATGGTTTCAAGACGACTCGGCGCGCCGTTCTGGGTGCGGTTGGGGCGGGAGGTATCGCCGGAGTTGCTGGCTGTCTCAGCAACATCGGCGGCGGAGGCGGCGGGAGCGATACGGTAAAGTACGGGGTTCTCAACCCGATGACCGGACCGTACGCGGGACTCGCGAAGGAACAGAGGAAGGGGGCGAAACTCGCGGTGAAGACGATAAACGACAGCGACGAGTACGATTTCACCATCGACGCGCAGTACGGCGACACGCAGGCGGACGCGGAGACCGGGCAACAAGAGGCGCGGAAATTGGTCGAACAGCACGGTGCATCGTTCGTCATGGGAGCGATTTCGAGTTCCGTCGCGCTGGGCTTGAACGAGTTCGCAACGGAGGAGAGCGTGGTCTACTCCCCCGGAGCGGCGGCCATCCCCATCACGGGTGCGAACTGTAACAAGTACGTGTTCCGCTGTGAGACGAACACGGCCCAAATCGCCGAGGCGTGTTCCGAATGGACGCTCAACAACCTCGGGAGCAACGTCTGGTTCCACATCGCGGATTACGCGTACGGGAAATCCGTCCTCAGCGAGTGGCGCTCGCGGATGAAGGGGTCGAGCGCCGACTTCTCGGAAGCGGGCGTCACGCGGGCCAAACTCGGCGCGAAGAACTTCGATTCGTTCATCAGTCAGATCAAGAACTCCGACGCCGATGTCGTCGTCGTCGGTTCGACGGGCGGCGACCTCATCGAGTTCCTCAATCAGGCGAACGCGCAGGGACTCACCGACCAGAAGAAGGTGATGACGACCACGGGGTCGTTCCAAGTCATTCGCGGGGCGCTCGGCGAGAAAGCCGACGGAGTTTACAGCGGGACGCGATACGTCCCCAAAATCGACGCGGGCGACAATCAGGAGTTCGTCGAAGCGTACAAGAGCGCCAACGATAGCGAACCCGGCAACTTCGCGCGGGTCGCGTACGACTCCATCCGCATGGTCGCAAACGGGATCAAGGAGGCCGGAAGCACCGACCCCGACGACGTTGCCGACACGCTCGGCGGACTGAAGATGCAGTCCCTCTTCGGGGAGAACGAGTTCCGGAGCTGTGACCACCAGGCGAAAAACCCGGTCTGGGTCGGACAGAACGTCTACGAGAGCGGCCCCATGGCCGACGTGAAACTCATCGAAAAGGTGAGCGGCGACGACGCGATACCGCCGTGTGACCAAACCGGCTGCCAGCTCTGATATGGCGGGGGTATTCTTCGAACAACTCCTGAACGGGCTAACCATCGGCGCGGTGTACGTCCTGTTAGCGGCCGGTCTCTCCATCATCTTCGGCGTGATGGACGTCATCAACTTCGCCCACGGGGAGTTCTTCGCGCTCGGCGCGTACCTCGCGGTCGCCATCGTCGCCGTCGGCACCGGCGGCGGCATGTTCTGGCTCGCGTTGCTCGTCGCGCCGCTCGTCGTCGCCCTCATCGCGGCGGTCATCGAGCGCGGCACCATCCGCCCGCTCTACGGCCGAAACCCGCTGTACCACATCCTCCTCACGTTCGGGTTGGTCCTCATCTTCGAGGACGTCATCTCGTTCGTCTGGGGGGACAACGCCAAGCAGTTCGCCCAGCCACCGCTCCTCCGCGGTCCCGTCGATTTGCTCGGGTTCAGCTACTCCAAGTACAACTTCTTCGTCATCGCCATCGGCGTCGTGATGGCCGTCGGAACGTGGCTCCTGTTGAATCGCACGCGGTTCGGCCTCGTCGTTCGCGCTGGTGC
>NZ_MEIH01000415.1:0-2994 GCF_001723155.1 Haladaptatus sp. W1 | reverse complement strand
GGCTGGACGAGGACCATACTCACCGCGGCGGCGGTTGCCTCGCGCTCGGGATGAGCCTCAGAGTGGTACTGACCGGGCTGTTCGTCGCGTTCATCACGTCGGAACTGCTTCCGGTTATCGTGTTCAACGTCTGTATGAGTGTCCTGGTCGGACGGTGGCTCCTCAGAGAGGTTCGAATCTATCCACCGAGACATCGACCGGAATCGCGTGGGAAAACTATCGCCCGAGCTCGCCGAGTACCTCCCGACCAACTAGGTCGTCCGCTATCGACCGTCTTTGAGACCGTTTCTAACAGTTTGCACTCATGAGAGAGTCGAACGCGGCGGGGTCCTCCCAGAGTTCGCTCAGCGTTGCGGCCGCGAGATAGCGGGTCGGAGCAGCGACCCACTCCGTGGTAATGCTATCGTCGGGGGCGGGTGCCGCTGCCTCGAACCACCACGCGACGTACCGACCGTCGTCGAGTTTTGCGGTGGGATACATCTGCCCGTTCACGGCGACGTCCACGCGGGAGTCCGCCTCCACCTCGGGTGCATCCTCGGGACAATCGGCGACCAAAATCTCGATTTGGACGGTCCTTTCGGTCACGCCGACTCCCCCTCCTCTGTCGCGGCGAACTCGGCGACGCATGCGACAGTTGCGAATTCCATAGCAGACCCATCGACATTCACGTACAAGAAAGTCAGTCAGGCGCGTGTCTGACGCGAGCCGAATTAGATTCCAGCACTGGATACGCTTCCCGAGGGTGGCGACTTGGCCAATTCCACTTCTGTCCGTAAGCGTCAGTGCACGGAAGGCTGGAAAATTTTTCAGGTGAAATTTTTCCAAGGGGAGTAAGCGCCTGGGTGTCTTCGGAGGTCGAAGTGTGGGAGCGACGTCCTCGAAAGTGGGTTGCTCGACGTTAGTATGCTATACTAACCTGCGATTCACCGTCCAAACTGTCCCCCTCCACCAGAAAACTTATGCCGAAAATGGTGAGTTCTCGGAGTAGGTTCCAACTATGGTGCCACTACCGAAGCTGGTTAGCGGTGTTGTGTTTGTCTGTTCAACTATCTTCGTTCTGGCGTGTGTATTCGGTGCCGAGCCGGAAGATGATGGTGCGCTTTTCCCCGGTTGAATGACATATTTCTGGGAGATCGTGGCTCTTTCGATGTTGGCTTATTCGCTGATTAGTTTGCATCGGGAGTTCTGAGGTTTCGCTGTTCGTCAGATTTTTTGGCTATTCCTCCTGAGCCGTTCTCGCCTTCGCGCATAGATTCATGTGGGGTTGACGGAGGTGGTCTACCTCCGCTTGATTGATTAGGGTCTATTTGTCTCACTGCCTCATGTTGCACTAAGCGGGTGTGGGCACACCCGATCTCGAGTGAAGAATAGAAGTTCAGATATCAGTCCAAAGCTCATGCAGTCACATCTGCACGATCGACGACGTTTTAGAACTATCTGTGACAGTTCTTGGTATGAAAGTCACCTTACTTGGATCAGGAGAGGCTCTTGGGGTTCCTGCACCCTTATGCGATTGCACATACTGTGAAACCAGTCAGCAACGGCGGCGGCCAGGACTCGCTGTAGAAACAGACCACGCTACTGTCGTGCTCGATGTCAGTCCAGATGTGAAAGAACAACTCAATGCGACGAACACGACAGATGTGGATGCGTTCTTCGTCACGCACCATCATTTTGACCATGCTGGGGGCCTTCATGAGCTCAATCACGCAGCGATGGCGTTCGATGAACACATGCTCAATCCGGATGAGTTCACAGCGGACGAGAGACCACACGAGGCGAGTTTTGCAGTCCACCTGAGTCCAACAGCATGTCTCCATTTGAGTTACTCAAATAGCCATCTCGCAAATCGCCTTGATCTCGAGTTACTCTCCCATGGACAAGCAGTTCAGGTTGGAGATTTGCGAGTGGTTCCGTTTCCTGTCGACCATGCACATCCCATGTTCGATACGCTCGGCTTTGCCGTGTATCACGACGAGACGAAGGTTGTGTACGCTCCCGATATGGGGACATTCTTGCCTGAGCGCGAGGGGGGTCGTGAGTATGAAAATGCAGACCTATTGTTCGCTGAAGGTGCAGCGCTCTTTCGAGCAGAAGGGCATGGTTCGAAAGCGGATCTTCGTGCTGCCTTGGAGTCTGCAAACGCTGAACAGACAGTACTTCTAAATCTCAGTGAGCATCTCCAACGGATGTCAACCGATGAGATGCGAGTAGTTGCAACTAACTCTGGATACGAGCTTGGGCAAGACTTCGAAACGTATCATGTGTGAAGAAATAAAGCGAGCGAGTCTGAGCAATATCTGTGATAGATGGGATCGTGCTAACTACTGAGGTCGTATCCATCAGCTCTGCTGAACTCTAGTCAGGTGGATATCTTAGCAGACACTATAGATTTAGTTTCACTTTCACTCTGTCTGGCAAGCATTGTTGTTCAAACCCGCTCGACATTGAGATGAAGTAGACCATGCAGTCTCCGCTTGAAATCACCGAGACAGAACCGTATTGGCTCCGTAGTCGAGATGTGAGTGACTCACCCAAAATTGGGGTGATGACTATTTCTCCGAACACGATGTTACACGCCCTGAAGACGTTGAGTCTGATGACCTGCCACCAGCAGACAGCGAGGCCGTTCGCGAGATTGACCGCGAAGCACTCGAACAGAAGAAAAACGATCGGCAAGTGGCAAGTGACAGGGTCAGCAGATCGTATCGAACAGTTTGGCCTGAACTGCTCTCTGACGCAGAGGCAGGCATCATTTGGGCGGTAAAGGCTATGACTGCATTCGGATACGAGGAACTGCCGATGTACGATGAGTACATTCTCACAGTCTACACACCCAACTATTTCGAGCGTCACGATGTCACCCGCGTCCGGGAACACCTCCGAGACGAGCACGACGTTACTCACGAACTATACTACAAACCAGACATATACACCGCAAAGAGAATCGATGCAGGAACAGCCGACGAATTTGGCCTCTCAGCCCCTGCTAGA
>NZ_MEIH01000414.1:0-1799 GCF_001723155.1 Haladaptatus sp. W1 | reverse complement strand
ACGACGCCTCCCGCGGTCTGCTCGAATCCCTCGGATTCAGGAAGGAAGGTCGCCGTCGAAAGTACATGTTCGTCGACGGTGCGCACCGCGATATGGTGCAGTACGGGCTGCTTCGTGAGGACTGGTGCGAGCGAACGGAGTGAGGAGGTGGCTGACGGTCGCCTACAGCTTTTTGGCGACCATTTCGCCCCAGTGCTCGAAGCCGTGGCGCTCGTAGAACGCTCCGGCGCGGTCGTTTTCGCGGTCCACGTCGAGGACGAGCCGGTCGAGCGGGAGGGCTTGGTCGGCCGCGAGCGAGACGGCGGCGTCCATCAACTCGTCGGCGACGCCCGTCCCGCGGTGGGTCGGGCGGACGTAAATCTCGTTGAGGACGGCGGCGTCCCAGATGAACGCCAGTTCCTCGGGGAGGACGAAGACGTAGCCCGCCAGTCCGTCGCCCGCGTCAGCGACGGTGACGCACCGCTCGTCGTCGCCGACACATCGGTCCACCCAGTCGAGGTACCGCTCGCGGTACTCCTCGGTCAGTTTCCCCTCGTACACCTCGGCCTTGTCGTCGCCGCCGGTCCCCGCGCCGAGTCCGAGTTCGAAGGCGCGCTTTAGCTCCCAGAACTCGTCGGCGTCGCTCGTCTCGTAGGGTCGAATCTCCATACCCCCTGTCGGTGCGAGGGCGCCTTACTCTTTGCGCGATTCCCAGACCCGAAAGCCGAAGATTCCGAAACTCATCGCGCCGAGGAGCAGTTGTCGCCCGCTCCGCACGATGGGAAACACGCGCTCTTCGTTCCGCGGGTCGGGTCCCTGCGCGAGGTCGAATCCGGTATCGTAGTGGGTCGTGTGCGTTGTCCCTCGGGCGTGCGGTTCGAGGAACGTCTGGACGATTCCGTGTTTGTTCGAGACGCTGAGCTTCCCGGAGACGCTGTAGAACTGGTCGTGAATCGGATAGAACACGTTCACGCCGTTCTTAACGAGGTCGAGACCGATTCCAGCGACGACGAAGGCGAAGAGACTCACCCACGCGACGCGGACGCCGTAGGCCCCCCACCGTCGTCCGATTCGGTTCTTCCCCAGCAAGTCGGCGAGCAGGACGATTCCGATGACCGTCGGTATGAGTAGGTTGTGAAACACCGCCCGGTGTCCCCCCTGAATCCAGAACCCGACCAGCGTGTCGATATCGGGAAACGCGGCGGCGGCGAGCACGATGACCGCCGCCCGCGTGTCGAACTGTTCGGCGAGCAGTGACGTGGCGAGTAAGGCCCCCACCGCGACGTGTACCACCGTCGATGGCATCGAACGATGGACGACAGCTTCCAAGAAAGTAGTTTGGTGGGAACCGTCGTCGTAGGCCGGGCGTACTTTCGGATGCCAATCGTTAGCAAACAAACGCGGCGTGACAGGTTCGGAGTTGTGTCCGATGAGGGCTCGCTTAGAACGGTATTCCCTCATTGACGACGGGGTTCGGGGCGACTGATGCGGTCCACGACGCCTAACGGTTCGTGACCCGTATTTCGACGCCCGTCGAAGGCCGGTTTCGATACGCTTTTCGGGACCTCTCCCACATGCGAAGACATGACAGATGCGCGCCGGACGCTCGCCGAGCAAATCGCGGGTGAAATCACGCTGAGCGACGACCCCGGAGCGACGCTCCGCAAGTGGCGCACCGACTTCGACGTGTCCCAGACCGCACTCGCCGACTACCTCGACGTGTCCTCGTCGGTCATCTCCGACTACGAGAGCGGCCGCCGCGAGAATCCGGGCATCGGCGTGGTCCGCCGGACCGTCACGGCGCTCCTCGATATCGACGA
>NZ_MEIH01000413.1:0-3779 GCF_001723155.1 Haladaptatus sp. W1 | reverse complement strand
GCGGCGTGTACAACGTCTTTGGCGACTTCGGCTCCACGGTCGGCCCGCTTGTCGCCCTCCCGTTCGCGGTACGGTTCAGCTACACGACGGAGTATCTGGGTTGCGTGCTGTTGGTGATTCTGACGGGCGTTCTGGCCGCGCTCACGTTGCTCGGCGAGGACGACCACGAACGGCCCATCGTCGTTCCGAGCGACGACTGAGGACGCTTTCTTGGGGTGGAGTCCCGTTTCCGGCCGAGTTTCACCGGGGAGCGTACTGACGGGCACACTTCCCAGCCGTGGAGGGTGTTTCCGACCATGTATTTCGTTTCCATCCGGTAATTGCTAGCACGAGTCGAAATCTTTACGCCGTCGTCCGGAAACCATGTACATGACAGTTCATGAAGAAGGAAATGACGACAATGGATTTCCTCGACCGCGCCGTCGATCTCTACGACGACGTGGTGGGTGTCATTGCGGATGACGGCACGGAATATACGTACGCGGAGTTCAACGAGCGAGTCAACAGTCTGGCGAACGTGTTGGCCGACCGCGGCATCGGACAGGGAGACAGAGTGGCGATGCTCGCATCGAACACGCACTACTTCCTCGAAGCGCTGTACGCGACCAACCATCTGGGCGCGGTGTACGTCCCGATGAACTACCGCCTCGTTCCGGAGAACTACGAATACATCCTGAACGACTGCGAGGCGTCGGTCGTCATCGCGGACTACGACTTCGCTGAGAAGGTGCAGGCGGTCCGCGATTCTGTTCCGGCGGAGACGTTCATCGGCTACGAGGCCGACAAAATCGACGGCGACTGGGAGGACTACATGGCTCTCGTAGACGAGGCATCGGCCGACCCGCCGGAGCGCGCCGACATCTCGGAGGATGACGACGCCAGCGTCAATTACACGTCGGGTACGACCGGGGACCCGAAGGGCGTCGTACGCACCCACCGGACCGAACACTGGCACGCGCTCGTGCTCAACCAGCACATGGAGATTCGGGACGACGATACCTACCTCTGGACGCTCCCGATGTTCCACTGTAATGGCTGGGGGCACACCTACGCCATCACCGGCACCGGCGGTACGCACGTCTGTCTCCGGAAGTTCACCCCGGAGCGAACGCTCGAAAAGATTCGAACTCACGACGTGTCGTTCATGTGCGGCGCGCCGACCGTACTCAACCGCGTCATCGCCTACACTGAGAACAACCCGGACGTGGAGACGACGGGCGACCGCGAGTTGCGCATCGCCACCGCCGGAAGCGCGCCCGCGACGGCGACCATCGAGACCGTCGAGGACGACATCGGCTGGCGCATCATCCACATCTACGGCCTGACCGAAACCGCACCCATCATTACGACCTCGAACTCGCCACGCCGCCTCGCCACGCGCGGCCGGTCACTCAAGGTCAAACAGGGGAGCGAAGTGCTCGGCACCGACGTTCGCGTCGTCCACGACGACGGAACGGACGTTCCCGCCGATGGCCAAACGATGGGCGAAGTCGTTGTCCGCGGCAATCAGGTGATGGACCGCTACCTCAACAAGCCGGAGGCGACCGAGGAAGCGTTCAACAACCGCATCGCGGGCTACTTCCACACCGGCGACCTCGCCACCATCGACGAGGACGGGATGATATCCATCCAGGACCGCAAGAAGGACATCATCATCTCGGGTGGCGAGAACGTCTCGTCCATCGAAGTCGAGGACGTGCTCTACGACCATCCCGAAATCGCCAAAGCGGCCGTAATCCCCACGCCGAGCGACGAGTGGGGCGAGTTGGTAACCGCCGTCGTCGTCCCGAAACCCGACGTTGACCTCTCGGAGGACGACGTGGAGGCGTTCTGCCGCGACAAGATGGCCGGATACAAGATTCCGCGCAAGATTCTGATACAAGAGGACCTGCCGGAGACGGCGACGGGCAAAGTTCAGAAGTACCAACTGCGCAAGGAATTTTGGGAGGACGAGGAGCGGCTCATCGGGCAAGGATAACCGCTGGAACGCAGCTCGAACCGATCTGCGGTTTTTCTCTGTATGTCGAAGACATGAACTGAACAGCCGACAGACACACGATGCCGGGGAGCGTTATGACCGTCGGGGGAAAGACAGTGAGTCCATACGATACGACGGGGGACGGTCTCGAAACCGAACGACGACTGACGGAGCGGAGGCGATAGTATGGCCGTGGTGGACACCATCATCGTCTTCATCGTCAGCCTGCTCATCGGCGGGTTCGGCATCTACGCCGGGGCACGGGTGACGACCGAGTACGCGGGAAGCTACGGCCACGCCATCGTCACGGCGCTGATCGGGTCGATAGTGTGGGGAATCATCAGCTTCTTCGTCGGGTGGATTCCCATCCTCGGCGCGCTGTTAGCGCTCGTCGCGTGGGTCGGCGTCATCAACTGGCGATATCCCGGCGGGTGGGGGACTGCCATCGTCATCGGACTGGTCGCGTGGTTCGCGGCCGCAATCGTCCTCTACCTGTTCGCGCTGTTCGGTATCGTCGCCTCGGGTGCACTCGGAATTCCTGGCGTCTGAGTCACCTATCGATCCCGTTTTATCGAAGTTCCGGGGTCCACACGGACGACGACAACGAGAGCGGCGGTTCGCGGGAGCGAACCCACCGGGCGATGGCGACCGTTCCGACGACGATAGCGCCGACGCCGACTAGCCCCGCTTCGGGACCGAACGGTCCACCAGTGAACACGCGGGGACCGACCTGTTCAGTCGCGATAATCGTCACGGGGAGGCGAAGCCCGCTGACCGAAAACCCGTAGACGCTTGTCTGGAACAGGTTCCACGAGATGTGCAATCCTATCGGAATCGCCAGTTCGCCCGTCAGCAGATAGCCCGACGCGAGCATGACGCCCGCGAGGACGATGACGACCGTACTCGTGAGCGTCGCGTTCGGGTTGAAGATGTGGACGACGCCGAACACGACCGACGAGCAGAGCGTCGCGGCCGCGACCGCCACCTGACCAGACACCCGTGGAAACCAGCGAAAGCCTTCAGCGAGATTCGTCAGGAGGTAGCCACGCATCAGCAACTCCTCGCTGACGCCGACGACGACGAAGACGAGAACGGAGGTGAGAAAGACGGTGACGAACGACAAGCCGGACACCGTTCGAAAGAAGCCGGTGACGCGCACCCACCCAAGCGCGAGTTCAGTCAGGAATATCGCGGTCATGAGCGTCGCACCGAGGGCGAGGCCAAACCCGAAATCGAGCCACCACGTCCCCGACAGGTGAAAGCCGAAGTCGGCGAATCGACGGCGGTCGATGAACCGACCGACGAGGTACGTGAACAGAACCACGACGACGAGTTCGAGCGACGTCTGAAACAACAGGGTGCCGAGACGCCCGAACGACGCGAATTGGAACCCGACGAACGCGGACACCCACACCGGTCGAAGCGAAAACGCCACCACGAGCGAGACGATTCCGAGCACGATTCCGGCGACGACGAACCGCCACGGGAGTCGAAGCCGTCGGTCCGTCGCGTTCCAGAAGACCGTCTTTATCGAAGAGAGCACCACGAAATCGTACGACGAGGAGGGTTGTTAATCCTTGAGCTCACCCGCTGTTCGGTTCGCCCGTGCGAGTGAACCGCCTCGGGGTCAAGCCCCGAGGCACTCGGCCTGCTCCGCCTGTAGAAAAAGGGGATTACGGGAAACGTCGGTGTCACCTCGGCGGCGTTATCGGCACTCGGTTCCCGAGATGTTCACGTCGAGCGACGGCAGTGCGCTCGCTTCCTCGTCGCTACCCGCGTCGATGGTCGTCTCGAACCCGAC
>NZ_MEIH01000412.1:0-1589 GCF_001723155.1 Haladaptatus sp. W1 | reverse complement strand
CCGACCCGCGTTCGGGAGTCCCACGCCACGAGTCCCGCCTCGTCGAGCATCGGGAGGTGAACGTGCACGAGCGCGATTCGCATCCGGTCCGTTTCTCCGTCGAGTCGGTCGGCGAGCACCGACACCGGAATCGGCTCGTCTTCGAGCGGATGACGACCAACGCCTCCCGTCGAGTCGGCACCGAGAGTACCTTGAAGATGGCATTCAGCGAGGGAGTCGTAGCATCGTCCCATCGGCTACCGTCCCCCGGGATTGTCTCGATTGTCATACCAGAACCCAGACACCGAGGGGCATTGAGTGAGAGGGCTAAACGATTAGTCTCGCTCCGGCTCGTCGAAGATGGCGGAGAGGACTTTTCGTTCCGCGATTCGGAGATGCTTGTGCAGGGTCGGCGGCGCGATGTCCAGCGATTCGGCGAGTTCCTCGCCGGTACACGTCTCAGTGCTCAGCTAACGAGCCAATAAATGTTGTGCTGTAAACCACTTATAACGACGATAGATATGGTTGAATTCAACAACGGATTAAATGTTTGGAATAAATCCACTAGATCGACTTTGAATCACCATCCCAAATTATAAATTGATGCTAAACGAGGGACACATATGGACCTATCGGGACAATTGTTCCCATGGCTACGCCTACCAACCGGTGTGTAGCGGGGAGATCAACGAAAAGGCGATAGAACGTTTCACTCACGCGCTGATCGAAGGAGGTGTACACGGTCTCTTTCCAGGGAGTTCCATCGGAGAGTTCTCTAGCTTGACGAACGAGCAAAACCGGACTGTAATAGAGATGGTTTCGACGACCGCTGCCGGAAGCGTAGCGATATTTGCGGGGTGTGGTGGGACAAGTATCAAGGACGTCACCGAAAACATCGATGCGGCTTCGGGGGCTGGCGCCGACGTCGCCGTCGTCGTCGCTCCATACTACTTGAACACGACACAATCGGGGCTCGAAACCTTCTTTCACACCATCGCGAATCGCGCATCTCTTCCAGTAGTTCTGTACAACATTCCATCGTTGACCGGCAACGCGCTAGAAATCCAAACTGTCGAAACACTCGCTGAACATGAGAACATCGTCGGACTGAAAGACACCTCCGGGGACCTCACCTATCACTATCGACTTAACGAACGGACCGACGATGATTTCGCCATATTCCAAGGCGCAACGGGTCTCGCCGCGGCCTCACTCGAACTCGGTTCGGACGGTATCATAGCCGGTCCCCGAACGTGTTCCCGGAATATCTCTCCCGTCTTTACGACGCTCACCAAGCGGATGAGTACGATATCGTCGCTTACCTCATGAAGCACGTCGTCGCACCGATGGTCAGCGCGACGGATGATTTGCCGACCGCCGCGGGTATCAAACACCTCGTCACGCTTCATACGACGGATATCGGTGACCCACTTCCGCCACTACCGAAATTAACGCAACGTGAGCAGGATGAACTGGAAAGCATATACGAACGCGTCATTACCGGGATCGAAAGCGGTCATATTTGATGCGGACAAGAACAAGTATTCCCTGGACTGATTCCCCAGAACAAGTGTTTCATACCGAATCTGGTGCAGAGTGAACCACCTCGG
>NZ_MEIH01000411.1:0-38929 GCF_001723155.1 Haladaptatus sp. W1 | reverse complement strand
TACGGCTTCGAGGGGGTCCGCGTGGACGGTAACGACGTGCTGGCCGTCTACCGGACCGTCTCCGACGCGCTCGAACGCGCGAAGGAGGGCGAGCCGATACTCATCGAAGCGGTCACGTATCGGCAAGGTGCGCACACCACGACCGACGACCCGACGAAGTACCGCGACGACGCGGAAGTCGATGCGTGGGCGGAAAAGGACCCGATAGAACGGACCCGCGAGTACCTCGAAACGGAGCACGACTGGACGGACGAGGACGAGGACGAACTTCGTGAGGAGGCGAAAGCGCGGGTCGCGGAAGCCGTCGAGGCCGCCGAAGCGCACGACGGTTACGACGTCGATGCCATCTTCGACCACGTGTACGCGGACGACCATCCCCGTTACTCACGACAGCGCGCCCACGTCCCCGAAAACCCCGACGTTGAACGCTGACGCCCCGCCCGACTCGTTTTCGCCGCGGCTGTCGCCAGCACAGTTATGTGTCGGGCTGTGGTATCCGGCACGGGGTCTACGATGGAACGTCACGAAAGACGAATGGGAGAGTACGGGGCGGAAACCGAGCAAATAGCGGACATCGCCGAGATGGAAATCACGGAGCCGACGCTGACGTGGCTCGAAGTGTCACAGCCACAGCAGCCGATTCCGCTCGGAAAAAACGACCGGGTGATAGACAGCCGGTTCAACGAGCAACACGACGTGTGGGAGGTACTGCTCGTCGCGTTGCCGGACGAGGAAGAAGAATCGTAGTTACAGCATGTCCTTCTGTTTCAGCCCTTCGATGAGGTCATCGATGAGGGCGTCAACGTCGTCGTAGGGGAAGTCCTGTGCGTCGTTCATCTTCGTCGCGAGCTCCATCGCGGTAAAGCTCGTATCGCCCGCTTCGAAGCGCGTGCCGGGACCGTTCGGTAGCGCCGGAACGAGTTCCATCGGGTTGCTGACGGGGTAGTCTGCACCTTCGAACGCGTCCTGGAACTGCTGTCGGAATTCCGCTTCTTTGTCAGCCATGTCAGCCACTGTGTGAGTAAACGGCAAAAACGTTCCGAAACCACGATACACAAGTTGAGAGTTTATTCACCGCTTCAGAGAGGTTTATACGGAGATGGGAACGAGATTCGGTATGGCATTCGATTTCGATTTCGAACTTTTGTGCGAACTGACGGAGGCGAACGGTGCGGCGGGGTACGAGGACCGAATCCGCGACATCGTTCGACGGGAGTTGGAGGACGAAGTTGACGAA
Source organism: Haladaptatus sp. W1 (assembly GCF_001723155.1). Taxonomy (NCBI): domain Archaea; kingdom Methanobacteriati; phylum Methanobacteriota; class Halobacteria; order Halobacteriales; family Haladaptataceae; genus Haladaptatus; species Haladaptatus sp. W1. The sequence goes on along the minus strand of NZ_MEIH01000411.1, from coordinate 37,692 downwards.
CTCCACACCGACGCGATGGGGAACGTCATCGGGACGATAGAAGGGTCCGAGGACTACGACGTGGCCGTCGCCGCCCACATGGACGAAATCGGATTCATGGTCCGGCACGTCAACGAGGACGGTTTCGTCTCGCTCGACGCGCTCGGCGGCTGGGATTCCCGCGTGTTGCGAGCACAGCGCGTCGTCGTTCACACCGAGGATGGTGACCTCCCCGGCGTTATCGGGTCGGTACCGCCGCACCTGTTGGACGGTGACGAAGGGGAAGAGGACGTCGAGGATGTCTACGTTGACCTCGGGCTTCCGGCGGACGAAGCGACCGAGCGCGTGTCGGTCGGCGACATCGTTACGATGGAACAGACGACGACGAAAGTCGGTGAGAACGTCTCCGGTAAGGCGCTCGACGACCGCGTTTGTCTCTTCGCCATGCTGGAGGCTGCAAAGCGAATCGAGGACCCCGATGCGACCATCCACTTCTGTGCCACGGTACAGGAGGAAATCGGCCTTCGCGGTGCGACCGCGCTCGGCGTCGACGTGGACCCCGACCTCGCGGTCGCCCTCGACGTCACCGTCGCAAACGATTTCCCCGCCGTGAAGCGCGAACGGGACTACGTGACCAGCCTCGGTGACGGCACCGCTATCAAACTCAAGGACGGGAGCGTCGTCACCACCCCGAAGGTCCACCGTCGAATGCGGTCGCTGGCCGAGGCGCGCGACATCCCGTACCAACTCGAAGTGCTTCCCTCGGGCGGCACCGACACCGCCGGTTTCCAGAACACCTACGGTGCGAAACCGGTCGGCGCTATCTCCATCCCGACGCGCTACCTCCACACCGTCACCGAGAGCGCCAACGGCGACGACGTATCTGCGACCATCGACCTCCTCACCGCCTTCCTCGAAACCGAAGACGGCGAGCACGACTACGCGCTCTAGAACCACCTTTTGCTGCGGTCGGGAGCCGAAACCAGCGCCGTACGGCGCTGGTTTCGGCCTACCTCCCTGGCAAAATCTGGACCAAAACACCACGTCACCCCACTTCCGTCGCTCCTTTCAGTCGCTCCGTCGGGGGTTCCTCGGCCCGTTCGCTCATTACGCTCGTTCACAGTGAGGACGCTTGTCGTGAAAATTCACCCTGCCTATCACTCCCACCGGTCGCTGTTTCCCGGTGAGCGACTGGAGGGAGCGATAGGTCATTGAGACGACCGCGGAAATCGGCTATCGACCCAAATACCGGGGATGAGCAAGTGCCTGAAACCTAGAAACGGTCAGAGACACGGCCGCTCGTCGCTAGCATCCTCACCGGAAATCGGAGATTTTCCGGGCCGACGACCGAGCGGAACATAGTGGAGCGAGGGAGGAGTGCTTTTGGTCCAGCTTTTACAGGGAATGCGAGGGAGCTTTGCTCCCTCGTTTCTTCACGGCTTCGCCGTGAAGAAGACGGGTCGGCGCGGGTCGAATCGACCCGCGCTGACCGCTCGACCGTCGTAAAAGGTGGTGACAAGGTGGTAGTGCCAAACCAAAGTATTCAGTACCCATCGGTACAAACCCCCGCTCATGACAGATGGGGAAGCGGATGAATCAGTCACTCGACGTGGATTTCTCCTCGGTTCTGCGGGTGTCGTCGCGGCGGGTGCGGCCGGAACGGCGGCCGCACAGGAAGACGGCACGACGACCAGTTCCGGTGAAAGTAACAGCAGTTCCGGCGGCGGCGGTGGCGCGACGAAGACCGTGAAGGTCGGTCCGGGCGGCGACTTGGTGTTCGACCCGGACAAGTTGACCGTCACGCCCGGGACGACGGTCAAGTTCGTCTGGGAGTCGGACGGCCACAACGTCGTCCCCGAAAGCCAACCAGAGGGTGCCGGCTGGGAAGGCTCGGGCAGTGCGAGCGAATTGTTCGACACCGGTCACACCTACTCGCATACGTTCAGCACGGCTGGCGAGTACGCGTACGTTTGTGCCCCGCACAAGAGCGCCGGGATGACCGGTTCCATCACCGTCGGTTCCGCGTCCGGGTCGTCGGAACCGGCGATTCCGGGTAACGCGAAAACGCTCGGCATTGCGACGTCGGGGGCGCTCGCGTTCACCCTCTCGATAGGATACTTCTTCATGAAGTTCGGCGGCGATTACGGCGAAGCGGTCGAGTAGCCTACTCCGCGTCGTCCGGCGTATCGAAGTCGTGGAATGCACGTCCCTTTTCTGTGCTCAGGATATCCAAGCCAGCGGCTGCGCCGCCGCCCACGGAAATCGCCGCCTGTATCTTGTCCGCCCGGGAACACCACCCCGCGGCGTAGGCGTTTTCGACCGTCGTTTCGTTGTCCGAGTCGGTTTGCACCGTCCCGTCGTCGTTCAACTCACAGCCGAGGTCCTCCGCCATCTCGCGCGACCGCCCGGTGGTGAAGAGGACGTAGGTGGCGTCGTACTCGCCGTCGGCGGTCGTAACCGTGAACCCGTCGTCGGACGTCTCGACGTTCGTGACCTCCTCGCCCTGCTTTCGGTCTGCCCCCTGTTCGTCCACCTGCTCGCGGGCGATTTCCATGAACTCCTCACCGTCGATGCTCTTGATTCCGAGGTAGTTGAACAGGTGTGCGGCGTGCATCGCGGTGTCGTCGGTATCGAAGACGACCGTATCGAGGCCGTTTTTCGCGGTGAACAGTGCCCCACTCAATCCGGCGGGACCGCCGCCGATGACAGCTACATCTGACATACGGTGTCGGATACCACGCTGACGATGATAAAGTTCATCGCTCCAGCAGTTTCTTCGTCTTTCGGTGTCGATACCGGAACATGGGTTCGAAACCTACTTTTGCGAGCGGGCTTCCCGGTTCGCCCAGCGCCGGGAACCGGTAGTTCACCACGTCGCGTACCAGCGTCTTCCCGTCCCCGGCGTAGAACTGGTGGGTGTGTTCCCATTCGGGAAACGGACCGCCTTCCATCACGTCCCGAAACATCGCGGCTCCGTCTTCCTCTTCGCGCTGGACGATTTTCGAAACCCACCGTTGGCGCGGACCGACGTCGAACGGCCGAAGCGACAGCCGGATTTCCGTTCCGTTCCCCAGCACGTCCGGGTCGAACTCTCCCTCCGGTCCGCGGATTCCCTCCACGTGGAGGTTCATCCATCCCGGTGTGAGCGCCTCCAAGCCGTCGATGGTTGAGTAAAACCGCCACACGTCCTCGAACGGCGCGTCGACCCACACTTCGCGCTGATAGGTAGCCATCGTTCGGGAATTCCGTCGCTCACCTCAAAGGTCTTGTGCGCAACCAGTACGACGGCGATTTATTTCGGCTCCGAACGTACACCGCCCATGCCAAACCTTCGATTCGCCGAGGCGGGCGATGCCGCCGACACCGCGGCCATCTACGCACCGGTCGTCCGCGAAACGGCCATCTCGTTCGAGACGACGCCACCGGGCGAAGACGAGATGGCGGACCGCATCCAAACGACCCTGCCAACCTATCCGTGGGTGGTCTGTGAACACGACGGCGAACTCCTCGGCTACGCCTACGCGGGTTCCCACCGGTCACGCGAGGCGTACCGGTGGTCCGCGGACGTATCTGTGTACGTCCACCGCGGCCATCGTCGATCTGGCGTCGGGAACGGTCTCTACGAGTCTCTGTTCTCGCTCCTCGAAAAACAGGGCTTCTACAACGCGTACGCCGGAATCGCGCTCCCGAATCCCGCCAGCGTCGGACTCCACGAATCGCTCGGATTCGAGCACGTCGGGACGTACGAAGCCGTCGGCTACAAAGACGACGCGTGGCAGAGCGTGGGCTGGTGGCACCGTCGGCTCCGACCTCTCGACGACCCGGAACCGCCGCTCCCCCTAACTGCAGTACCGGAGAACGCCTTGGAAGACGCGCTGAACTGCGGCCGCGAATCGATACGAATCACTTGAGTCGCTCTTGGAGGAACGACGGGTGGGCTGCGGTGACGCCCTCGATGGTGAGGATGTCGTCGCTGATGACGCCCCCGACCGCATCGCCGTTCGGCGCGCGCACTTCGGCCATCAGCATGTGGTCGCCGCTGCACGTGTAGAGCGTATCGATATCTTCGAGTTCCTGTAGCGCTCGGGTCGCCTCGACGTAGCGTTCGCTTTCGACGTCGATACCGACCAGAGCGATACTCTGGCTCGACAGCTTCTTCGGGTCGATTTCAGCAGAATAGCCGACGATGACGCCTTCGTTTTCGAGCTGGTCGATGTATTTTCGAACGGTCGGTTTCGAAACACCGGCCCGGTCCGCGATTTCCGAGTACGACGCTTGCGCATCGTCCTCTAACACCCGGAGAATGCGGTCTTCGGTCGATTCCGTGCTCATGTTACCAGTATGTTTCCCGCACAGGAAAAAATACCTTGCGAATTGAAAAACACATTAGCAACCATGAAAAGGTTGTTAGATCCGTCGAGAACGGAGAAACGAGATTACTTGTGACGGTCGAGGAAGTCGTAGCTCCGTTCCCACTCGTAATCGTCGTCGAAGTACCGCTCTGCGAGCGGCGTTTCCGGCATGTCGCCCGTGGACTGTTTCTCCTGCTGGTAGGAGGGGCGCTCGTCGTTCACGTAGAAGCGGCCGGTGAGGACCTTGCCCTCGTAGAGCGCGTCCTCGGCGTCGTGCATCGCTTCCATCGCTTCACGACGGTCGTGAACGTCGAAGTCGTAGTCGTCGCTGTCCTGCACGTCGATGTACGGGACGTACTGCTTTGCGTCCTTGTTCCACGTCGGGCACTGCGTGAGGAAATCCACGTGTGCGAACCCGTCGTGTTCCATCGCCTCGGCGAGGATTTCCTTCGCCTGGTTCGGATTGACCGCCGCCGTTCGGGCGACGTACGTCGCACCCGAGGTGAGCGAGAGCGAGAGCGGTCGAATCGGGCTCTTCGCGTTCCCGCGCGGCTGGGTCTTCGACTTGTGTCCCTTCGGGGACGTGGGCGACGTCTGCCCCTTCGTCAGCCCGAAGATCTCGTTGTCGAAGACGATGTAGGTCATGTCGTGGTTCTCACGAGCCGTGTGCATGAAGTGGTTCCCGCCGATTCCGTAGCCGTCTCCGTCACCGCCTGCGGCGATGACTTCGAGGTCGGGGTTGGCGAGTTTGGCCGCTCGTGCGACCGGCAGGGACCGCCCGTGGATGGAGTGGAAGCCGTAGCTCTGGAAGTAGCTCGAGAGCTTCCCGGAACAGCCGATACCCGTGACGAGCAGCGTCTCGTCCGGCGTGCGGCCGACTTCGGGCATCGCCTGTTTCAGCGCCTTCAGGACGCCGAAGTCACCACAGCCCGGACACCACGTCGCTTGCGGTTCGAGGCTGGGCGTGAACTCGTTCACGTCGATATCTCGTTCTTCGTCGATTGCGTTGAATACACTCATTTTCAGTCACCCGTTGCGGATTCGATGCGCGTGTTGTGCGCTGGCTCGGCACTGCCGTCGAGTCGTGCTTCGAAGCCGTCTACGACGTCGGTCGGCTCGAACGGGTTGCCGTCGTATTTCAGCAGGCTGAACAGCTTGTCGCCGTGCTTGCCGGTCGCCGCCTGAACGTGGCGGCGGAACTGTGCCGTGGCGTTCATCTCGACGACGAGCGCTTCGTCGACGCCTTCGAGGAACGAATTGACCTCGTTCTTCGGGAACGGCACCATGTCGCTGACGTTTATGGCTTTGACCGAATGGCCGTCCTCGTTCAACATGTCGACTGCCTCCTCGACGGCACCCTTCGTGCTGCCGAAGTTGAGGATGGCGTAGTCGGCGTCCTCGTCGCCGTAGACGGTCTGGTGGGACTCGTCCATCGCGTTGAGTTCGTCGCGGATGGCGTCGAGTTTCTCCATCCGTCGGTCCATCTGCGTGACGCGGTTGTCCGGGTCCTCGCTGATGTGACCGGCTTCGTTGTGCTCGTTACCGGACGCGAGGAAGTTGCCGCCCTTCTGTCCCGGCAGGGAGCGCGGGCTGACGCCATCTTCGCCGTCGTAGCGGTAGCGCTTGAAGCGACCGGCGAGACGCTCACCCTGCTCGATGTCTTCCTCGGTCACGACTTCGCCGATATCCGGGTTCGGCTCGCGGTCGAACGTGGACTCCGTAACCGTCTCGTGACCGCCGGAGAGTTTCTGGTCGTAGAGGATGATGCTCGGAATCTGGTAGTTGTACGCGAGTTCGAATGCCTTGCGCGTCTGGATGTACGATTCGCGCGCATCACCCGGCGCGAAGACGACGCGGTTCGAGTCGCCCTGACTCGTGTACAGGACGTGTTCGAGGTCGCCTTGTTCCGGTTTCGTCGGCATCCCCGTGGAGGGGCCTGCGCGCATCGACTCGACCAACACGATGGGTGTCTCGGTGATCTCCGCGAGTCCGAGCGGTTCGGACATCAGCGCGAATCCGCCACCGGACGACCCGCTCATCGCCTTTGCGCCCGCGTGGCTCGCACCGATCGCGAGCGAGGCGGCGGCGATTTCGTCCTCGACCTGTTCGGAGATTCCACCGAGGTCGGGGAGGTGTTGGGTCATGATGGTGAACACGTCGGTCCACGGCGTCATGGGGTACCCGGCGATGAACCGGCATCCCTCGTCGATGGCACCGTACGCAATGCCGTGACTGCCGGAGATGAGAACCTTGTCGTCGTCGTAGTCGCTCTCGGGGAGCGTGACGCCGACGTCAGTGTCGTAGTTCTCCTTGACATCCTCGTAGGATGCATGGAGGACTTCGAGGTTCGGTTCGAGGATCTTCTCCGGCATGGCCTCGCTCATCAGGTCCTCGACGATGTCGAGGTCCATCCCGATGATGGCACAGGTCGCGCCGATACCAGCCGTGTTGCGCATTATTTCACGGCCGTACTCCTTGGCGAGTCCGCGAAGGTCCAAGTCGAAGACGTGCCAGTTGTTCTCCTCGACGCGCTCATCGAAGTCCGGAATGTCGTCGGTGTCGAGCAGTCCCGAATCGTAGATGATGACGCCACCTTCGCGGAGTTCGTCCAAGTTCTCCGACAGGGGCTTGATCTCTTCGTTGCCGTAGTAGGCTTCTTCCTGTGGGTTTCGCGCGAAGCTGTCTCCGAGTGCGAGGAGGAAGTTGTAGTTGTCCCCGCGCGATTTGACTTCGTGGTCCGCCGCGCGAATTTCCACGTAGGTGTGGCCGCCGCGAATGCGCGACGGATAGTGTCGGTGCGTGAATACGTGTAACCCTGCTCGCATGAGGGCTTTTGCAAAGTTCTGGCTCGTCGAGTCGATCCCGTCACCGGAACCGCCTGCGATTCGCCAGATGAGTTCGTCATCCGTCATAATTGAAGCTCCTGGCCTCCCGGGCCTAGTGGATAAGAGTTGAGTCGCAAGGTGGTAAAGCCTTTGCCATAGATTAGCAAGGAACTATTGTGATAGATGGCGCGAAACGGCTGATTTCAGGCGTTTTGACTGGATAAACTCTGTATTTATTAATGATTGTTTAACAGTTGATGGACAGACCTTTATGGCACCCATCGATTATTGGATCTCCTTTTCTGAGTGAATGTTTTAATATATAAATGCAGATAAATCAAATAACTTTTTTAAACCAAAACGATGCAAAACTCGCCGAATCTCATGAATCGAGTCGTATCGAGCACCATCGTGCTACTGCTACTCACGACGATATTTCTGCCGTCGGTAACGACGGCGAACGAACCGCCACTCGCGGACGCTGGTCTCGACCAGCACGTCGCGCGAGGAAGCACCGTCCTTTTCGACGCCACTGGCTCACACGATCCGGATGGATACATCGAAGGATACGAGTGGACGATAGAGACACCCGGTAATCGAACGATCGAACCGAACTGTCAGAGTTGTTCGCAAACCCGATTCCGTCCGAACACCGTCGGAACGTACACGGTATCCGTGACGGTTACCGACGAGGATGGTGCTAAAAGTCGAGACTCACTGTACGTCACCGTGTCGCCGGGAGAGCCCCCGACCGTTGACGTCTCGGGTTCACGCACCCCTCGCGTCGGCCAGCAAACGGTTTACTCCGCAACAATCGATGCCGGTTCTGCATCGCTCGACCACATCGTTTGGTCACTCGGTGGAACGGCTATCGCCACAGATTCGCTCTCGGGTGCGAAAGACGTCGATACTATCACGCGAACGTTCCCGAACACTGGTGCGAGAACGGTTACCGCTACTGTGTACGATACGGACGGACAGACAGACACGGATTCGATCGATTTGTCCGTCCGATCGAACGGGAGTCCCCCACCGTCGAGTTCCACTGCCGAGAAGTACACGCCGACTGTTGCTGGTGATTCACTGATCACTGGGACGGCACCGTTTCGTGGAACGTATCGTTTGAAGTCTATCCCCACAACGAATCAAATACGTTCCGTCCGTTGGTTTGGAGACGGCGTACGACTCGCAAGCGGTCGAACGCTGACGACCGAATGGGAAGCGGGTGACCATTCGCTGTACGCCGTCGTCTCCTACTCTGATGGCTCCCACGACATCGCCCGTTTTTCCGACGGGACGACCACTGTCGTAGCCGACCCCAAACCCACGATTGACCTCCCATCGCTCGACAGTTATGGTGCGGTTTCCGGTCGAACCACCGCGACAGACCCGTACGGTAACCTGCAATCGGTTCGCGTCCAGCTCGGTGGGAAGAGAATCGGCCACACTAAAATGGATGCCACCTCCCCCGGAGCGATGCAGCGACAGCGATCGGTTTCTTTCAACACCCGGGATTTCAAGGTCGGTAAGAAGTACACGCTCTCCGTGACGGCAGTTGATTTTCACGGTCAAAAAAGCACGCTGAAACGGACCATAACACCCGCGAAGATGCCGAAAATCATCCAATCAGGGTTCGTTAAAAACGATGTAGATTCGTACGATGAGCGGATCGACCCGAAACGATATACTGCACACCACGTGACGAAAATAGATTTAAATGGGGTTGACCCATCGGATGTTCAAATGAGAAATATGAATCAAAGTCCGTATATTCAAGTTCTATCTGAGAATAAGATTATAAACAGAAATAATTTAATAATGCATGCCTACATATCTGCCGACATTCCAAATGATTACAATATAGAAAGAGAATATGAGATAGTGAGTAATAAAACGGGGAATATGGAGGAAAAATTACTGAGAAAATCCACTCTCCACGTACACCCCAGCCCTCCAGAAATTCGACTTTCGGTCATCCGCGATGGGGGACCGGCTATCGTCCGACCAATCAGGGAATGGTTGTGGATGCGGGCGACTCGTTCGACCCGGATGGATCAGAGTTAAGGTATATTTGGAAACAAGGAGCCAATCCGATCACTCCGGATAACACGGACAGCGAAGTTTAGCTCCGTCGAACTCGCTGGACTGGAAGTCCGCGACGGATACAACAAGTCCGCTTCGGTCAATTCCCACTTTCTCAACTACTTCGCGCCGGAGATTAAAAATGTGGAGTTGCTTTCGGACGGGCCTTACAAACCAAACGAGACGATACGTCTACGGGTCACGACCGAACGATACAAATTTAGCAAAAATAGCTATCACCTTCGATATGATTTGGGAATTTCGATTGAAGGTGCATCCGGTTCGATCACTGATTGGCAAAAAGACAAGATTACGAAAAGGAGTCTTAAAGAAAATTTCCACGGTACGGACCCGCGATACTACACTGGTATCGTGGAGATTCCAGCATCCCAACTGTTCCGGAAAAACGACACCGTGAAGGTGCGGGTATATAACGAAGAGAGACCGGAGACATACAACGAGATCGAAATTCCGGATGTCGAGGTAATGCGGAGATACGGTCAGTTCTGGACGAATCCCAGAATCAAGAGCACGGAGTATTTCGTTAACCGGCCGACGTACGACTGGAAACTCGCAACATCGCCGGAGAAACGCGACCGCTATCTCTCGAAGGGATATTCGGTCGATCAGAAGAGTCGTGATGGCTTCGAGTACTCGCTCGAAGAGCGCAAAAAGGTCCGGGACGCGAAATACGAAGATGTTGATCGGTCGTTCTCGACCGAGTTGCAGCAGTCAGCGTTCTTGCAGGGACACCCGAACTGGTGGTCGACGGGGCGCGATGTGGAGAAGCACACCTATACGACGACCGAGCACGAATGGCACGATTCGAAATCGGGGAGAGGGAGATTCACCGGGGAGACACGACGTGTGCAGGTTCACCCGGCGCAGTATCGAACGTTGAAACAGTTCGGTCACGAACAGGAAGTGACGAAGACGGGGACGAGAACGGTCCGGAAGACGAAACAGGTCGAAGTGACGAAGACGGATACCAAATACGTGATGCAGTGTCGTCCGAACGGTATCTGCTTCGAAGTTCCGGAGCAGTACACGTACACGACGACCGTCTCAAGGACGTACACGACGACCGAGACATACACCTATACGGTCACCGAGACGGATACCTACTGGTCGTACCAAAAATTCCACTACGATGATCGGTATACGGGTGAACAAAAGCGAGTGAAATTAGAGGATGCAGAGTACGATACAGAGTATCGGTTCGAGTACTCGGAACGACACACGGACGTAGACTATACGTACGGAGTGCAAACGCGAGAGAAAGTCCGAGATGCACAGTACGAATGGCAAGAACAGTCAACGACGACGAAACGGGATGTCGCAATGTCGTTCGCCCGGAACAGTGATTGGCGAATCGGAAGTTATCGTCCGAACGTGAAGTGGAGTCTAAAGAAGCGGACGGGTACCGAGACCAAAACTGTCGATCAGTATCTGGAATCGGATACCGTCGTAATGACCTACGTGACTGCAAAAGTCGACCTCGTTCGTCAGTATGTTACCGAAGGTGGCGAAATTCAGAACAACACTGTCGGGGAGAAGATCGTTGATGAGTCCTTCCAAAATCTCCTGACCGACTCTGATCTTCGGAAGCAACTCAGACACCATCGAGACCAACGAGAAAACGGCTGTAATGGTGAGACAAACTGCATGACATAACACATTAATTTTATATATTTGGTAGAGTCAAATGAGATTTATGAAGAATGAAATCCATAAATCACTTAGTTTGGTGTTGTTATTTTCTCTTCTCATACCCCCAGTAATGGGTGTTAGTGGTACTACCTCCACCAAAACTCCATGCTCGTATTTAAAAAAAGATAATACAAGAGTTATAAAATCGTCTCGTGGCGTATGTGTCAGTTCAAATCTCTCAAATAGTACCGTTCATGTCAGTGTTAAAAATCCTACGGATGAATACATGAGTGACTCGGGGTTTACCATTCTTGTAGATGAAGTTAGATTCCGGAGAGAGTCTTTTGACCTCTCACCAGGTGAAAAGATAGTGGAAAATATAAATATAAACTCTGCTATTGATGTTGTCAAAAACAACCACACGACCACCGTCTCCACATACGGCAATTACACTACCTACAACTTCACCGAGAAAATCAACGCATCGGCGACGGAAGAAATCCCGACTCCGTATATTGCGAACGTCACGGTGGCCGATGGAACCATCGATGGGGAACCGTCTGCGGTTGCGTACGTCACGCTCGTCAACCGTCGATGCGGCGATATCCGACGAAGCTGTTCGTTCACACGATAGGGACGGACGGGAGCTTCTATGCGCCAACACCACTGCCGAACAATTCGACGACGGTCAAAGTCGAACTGCTCGATAAACGCGGTACGAAAATCGCGGGTGAAGCTCGCTTGTACACCGGCAATCTCACGAAAAAACAAGGCGGACTCGATCAAGTCGGATTCGTCGGAAAGGCAGGGGAAGGTACCCAGCAATGGAACGAATCGTTCTAGCCGGCCCGTCCGACGTGGATGAACGATCACTATCAGTACGAAAACGACACGTATTCCCAAAGCTTCGGTGAGAAGTTGAGCGGGAACCACGAAATCGGTGGTGTACCGGTTGTCTATCTGGGACTGGTCGTGCTAGTCGGATTGCTTTTCGTTCGGCGTTGGCGCTGAACGCACACGGGTCGGCTTTCTCCGCGTCAGTTCTCGCTCTTCGTCCGAATTATCTCGCGCATGTTGATGAAGATGTCACGCGGCGTCGTCTCTTCGTCGGGGTCGAACAGATCGCTCACGCGGTAGAGCATCGCAGCGACCAGCTTGCTCTCGCTCGACTCGCCGCGGATGTCGTCGGCGATGTCTCGGAGGGTTTCCATACGCTCCTCGTCGGGGTCGAACGATTCCGTCTCGCGTGGCATGGTTCACTCCTGTTGCTGGCGGCGGCGGTTGATGATGCCGACGTTGTTGGCGACGTTTTCGGTCAGGGTACGGAACGACTCTCCGGTGTCGCTCTCGTCGTCGAGGACGATGGGCTCTCCTTCGTCGCCGCCGCTTCGCACGGAGGGGTCGAGCGGTATCGAGCCGAGGAAGGGCATCTCGTGGTCCTCGGCGAACGCGGCCCCACCGCCGTGGCCGAAGATATCGTGTTCGCCGCCACAGTCGGGGCATTTGAAGGTGCTCATGTTTTCGGCGATACCGAGGACGGGGGTGTCGTGTTTGCCGAACATCTGGAGACCTTTGTTCGCGTCGTCGAGCGCGACCTGCTGGGGCGTCGTAACGATGACGGCACCGGTGACGGGGACGCTCTGGAGGAGCGTGAGTTGCGTGTCTCCGGTTCCGGGTGGCAGGTCAACGACCATGTAGTCGAGTTGCCCCCATTCGACGTCCTCCCAGAGCTGTGTGAGGACCTTGTGAACCATCGGGCCGCGCCAGATTACGGGGTCGTCCTTCCCGGTGAGGAACGCCATGCTCATCAGTTTCACGCCGAACTTCTCGGGCGGGACGAGCTTCTGCTCCTCGGTGGCCCGCGGCCGTTCGTTGGCGTCCACCATCCGCGGGACGTTCGGGCCGTAGACGTCGGCGTCGAACAGGCCAACGCGGGCACCGAGCTTTGCGAGTCCTGCCGCGAGGTTGACCGCGACGGTGCTTTTTCCGACGCCGCCCTTTCCCGATGCGACTGCGATGATGTTTTTCACGCCCGGAAGCACCTGCTCTTCCGGGGAGAGCTGGGTATCGACGCGTGCGGAGAGTTCGGTGTCGATTCCCTCGTCGTTGAGCGCTTCGCGGACGCGATTCGCGATTTCCGACTCGTGGGGTGCGTACGGTGCACCGAGCGCGAGTGAAATCCGTGCAGTCTCGTCTTCGACCGTAACGTCGTTTACGAGTCCGAGAGAGACGATATCTTCGCCGAGGTCCGGGTCTTCGACCGTTCGGAGAACGGCTCGAACGTCAGTTTCATCCATATGATGACGATAAGGAGGGATTTGTCGATAAGGCTTGTGAACCCCGAAGCCGGGAATTTCGATTTGTGAGGCTAATTTCCGCTAGCTGTCGAACTCCCCGTAATTGAATTCGGTTACGTTCAGGTTGCATCCTCCCACGAGTTTAAGAATCCTCGCGCGCAAGACAGGGATACTAATGCTCGAAGACTCGTTCGGGCGCGAGGTTACGGGGGTGCGCGTTTCGCTGACCGACCGGTGTAATTTCGATTGCGTCTACTGCCACAACGAGGGATTAGGCGATACACGCGGACCGATGGAGCCGGGTGACGACGAGATGGGTACCGACGACGTGGTTCGGTTTCTCGAAGTCGCCCGCGAGTTCGATGTCGGAAAGGTGAAGTTCACCGGCGGCGAGCCAATGCTCCGGGAGGACTTGGAGGAGATAATCCGCCGGACGCCCGACGGGATGGAGACGTCCCTGACGACGAACGGGACGTTTCTTCCGGGGCGCGCGGAGGAACTCCGGAAAGCGGGATTGTCCCGCGTAAACGTCTCACAGGACGCGCTCGACCCGAAATCGTTCGCGGAGGTAACGAAGAGCGGTGCGTACGACAAGGTGCTCGAAGGGGTCGAAGCGGCGCTCGATGCTGGACTCGACCCGGTAAAGCTCAACATGGTCGTTTTCGAAGCGACGGCTGGCTACGTTCCGAAGATGGTGGAGCACGTCGCGGAGAACGACGGGTTGCAGTTGCAACTCATCGAATACATGCCGGAACTGACCGGCAATCCCGAGTGGGCGATCGACATCCAGCGGGTTCACGATTGGCTCGAAGAACAGGCCGACGAGATAGAAATTCGCGAGATGCACGGGCGGAAACGATACTGGGTCGGCGGCGGAATGATCGAAATCGTGGACCCGGTGGAGAACCCGAGCTTCTGTTCGAATTGCCATCGCGTGCGCGTCACGCACGAAGGATTCCTAAAAGGTTGTCTGAATCGCAACGACGACCTCCGACCGATGGGAGAGATGACGAAACCCGAAATCCGGTCGGCGTTTCGTGAGACGGTGGCGAATCGAGTCCCGTACTACGGCGAATACATGGTCCGAAACGACGACGGGGAATGGGAGATAAACGACCGCTACATCGACGACCAGTATATCGACGCGTGATTTTCTTCGGCTCTCGATTCTGACCACACCACCGGGCGACAAGGTTGATAGTGCTCCACTGTGGCGGTTCCCGTATGCGACGGCGCTCACTGCTTTCGAAGACCGGCGCACTCCTCACCGGAGGGATGGCGATGTCGGTCGCCGGGAGCGGACGAGAGAGTCTCGACCCTTCCTATCGAATCCTTCCGGATACGAAGTACGAGACGGGGGTCTTCGTTCGAGAGGGGACGTCCGACGGGCCGACGGCGATGGTGGTCGGTGGGATACACGGCGACGAGCAGTGTGGTTATCGCGCCGCGAGCGAAATCGCGGGATGGCAGGTCGACCGGGGAAAACTGATCGTGCTTCCGAAGGCCAACCGAGTGGCGATTCGAAGGAACCGGCGAGAAGGAGCACACGGCGACTTGAACCGTCAGTTTCCGACCGGCGAGAAACCGGAGACGAGGTTGGCTCGCGCCATCTGGGGTGTGGTCGAGCGCCACGACCCGGACGTGGTGCTCGATTTGCATCGGTCGGTCGGCATCTACGGCTATCACGAGTCGTCGGTCGGGCAGGTGATTTGGCCGACGGACGCTGGAAACGCGAGCGAGTACGCGAAGCGGACGGCGGAGGCATTGAACGGGAACGTCGTCCCGTGGTACATGCCGTTTCACGAGTATCGCCGCGGCGGCGAACTCGACGGGTCGAGACCGATGCTGGTACACAAGGTGGCGGGCGATCTCGACCGGCCGGGGTACATCGTGGAGACGACAGAGTTCTTCCTCGACGCCGACACGCGGGTTCGGTGGGAGAAGGCGGTGGCGACCGACCTGCTCTCACGGCACGGTATCGAACAGCGAGGGAACCAATGAGCGGGCCTGTGAACGTTCGGCGGCTGTTTCTCGGACGCGCCGTCTGGGTTTGGTATCTCCTGTTGGTCGTTCCGGTCGCTCTCGGCGCGTTCGATACTCGGTTGATGACGCCGCTCGCCCTGCCGGGGTACGTCGCGCTCACCATCGGAAGCGCGTTCGGGAGTTACCTCTTTCCGACGCTCGAACTGTGGGTGTTTTGGGGGCCGCTTCTCGTGGGTGCCTATTTCGTGTCCGTGGCGCTTGCGGCGGCCTCTCATGCGGTTCGGGAGACATTCGTTGCGTTTAAATAGTAACCCCCGGTAGAATGCAGTGCAGACACCTGTAGGGGCACGCGTCCCGAGTCCGGAAGGGCGAACATATACAAGCGAGCGTGTCGAGGTAGCCTAGTCTGGCCCACGGCGCAGGGTTGCTAACTCTGTGGCGTCAAGCCTCGAGGGTTCAAATCCCTCCCTCGACGCTCCAAACTATCAACCATGAGTACCGAACAACCACAGGACGAAGACGACGACCTTCGGTACTTCGTCCGCATCGGGCAAACTGACCTCGATGGGACGAAGACCGTAGAGCGGTCCCTCTCCGAAATGAACGGGATCGGTCGTCGAACGGCCCGAATCGTCGCCGAGGAGGCGGACGTCGACCGGAAGGCGACGTTCGGCCGACTCGACGATGACGACATCGAACGTGTCGTTGAGGCCGTCGAAAACTACGCCGACGAAGTTCCTGAGTGGCTCACGAACCACCGCAAGGAGTACTTCTCCGGCGAGACGACCCACGAGACCGGCAACGACCTGTCGATGTCCCGACGCCGGGACCTCAACAGGATGCAGATGATCGACTCCTACAAAGGCGTCCGACACAAGCGTGGACAGAAGGTTCGCGGTCAGCGAACCAAGTCCACGGGTCGTACCGAGGGTACGATCGGTGTCAACGTCGAGGAAATCAAAGAAGCCGCAGGGGAAGAAGCCGAGGGTGAAGAATAATGTCGCTCCCAGGTGAGAACACCAAGTTCTACGAGACGCCGAACCACCCGTTCCAGGGCGAGCGAATCGCCGAGGAACGCGGTCTGATGGACCGATACGGCTTGAAGAACAAGGAAGAGCTCTGGCGAGCACAGAGTGAACTTCGCAACTACCGCCGCGAGGCACGGTCCCTCCTCGGGGACATCTCCGGCGACGAAGTTAGCGAAAGCGACGAGTTCCTCTCGCGCCTGAAGCGACTCGGCATCCTCGACGATGGCGACGAACTCGGCGACGTGCTGCTCCTCGACATCACGGACGTTCTGGAGCGCCGTCTCCAGACCGTCGCGTACCGAAAGGGCCTCGCCCACACGCCGAAACAGGCACGCCAGTTCATCACGCACGGTCACGTCACCGTCGACGGCCAGCGCGTGTCGGTTCCGTCGTACAAAGTCGAGATCGACGAGGAGTCCGACATCTCCTTCGACGAGCACAGCCCGATTGCGGACGAACTGCACCCCGAACGGTCGGAGGGTAACGAATGAGCGACAACGACGAAACATGGGGCATCGCCCACGTACACGCATCGTTCAACAACACCATAATCACCATCACGGACCTCACGGGTGCCGAGACGGTTGCGAAGTCGTCCGGTGGCTCGGTCGTGAAGCAGAACCGTGACGAGTCCTCGCCGTACGCGGCCATGCAGATGGCCGAGACGGTCGCCGAAGAGGTCAAAGCGGCTGGCATCGACGGCCTGCACATTCGCGTGCGCGGCCCCGGTGGCAACCTGCAGCAGAACCCCGGTCCCGGTGCGCAGGCGACGATTCGAGCGCTCGCCCGCGCCGGTATCGAAATCGGTCGCATCGAGGACGTCACACCGATTCCGCACGACGGTACCCGCGCACCGAAAGGTAGTGGATTCTAAACCATGACCGAAGACTTCGACGTAGAGTTCATCGACCGCGGCGAACGGAAGGCGCGTTTCCTCGTTCGCAACGTCACCCCGGCGTTCGCAAACGGGATTCGCCGAGCGATGATCGCGGACGTTCCGACGCTGTCAATCGACACGCTCCGGGTCATCGAGAACTCCTCGGTGATGTTCGACGAGCAGATCGGACTGCGACTCGGACTCGTTCCGCTGACGACGCCGCCCGGAGAGTTCGAGGAGGGCGACACGGTAACGCTCAGCCTCGACGTTTCGGGACCGGGAACCGCGTTCTCGGGCGACCTCATCAGCTCGGACGAGATGGTGCAGCCCGCCGACGATAACATCCCGATAATCGACCTCAAAGAGGGGCAGCGTCTCGAACTCGAAGCCGACGCGGTGCTCGGCTCGGGGAAGGACCACGCCAAACACCAGGGTGGCGTCGCGGTCGGCTATCGTCACCTACAGCGCGTCGAAGTCGTCGGCGACCGGGACGAGTTCGGGGAAGAAGAACCCCGAATCCTTCGCGGAACCATCGAAGACGATGGTGAACTCGTTCCGACGGAGACGTTCGACCACGACCTCTCCCAGCGGTTCCCCGGAAAGGAGGTCGAGGTTCACGACGTTCCGAACGCCTTCGTGTTCGACGTCGAAAGCGACGGCTCGTTCACCGTCGAAGAGCTGGTGACGCAGGCCGTCGATTCGCTCACCGAACGTGCGGACGAACTCGAACAGGCAATTCAACTATAATCATGATCGGCCCTTACAACCTCCCTGACGTGTCCGCCGGTTCCGAGAGCTTCAACTCTCGGAATCGCTGGACTCGCGGGCGACGGTCGCTCGCGGAATCCGAGGTATGTGCCTCGGCAATCGAAAGTGGTTTTAAGGGCCACGGACAACACTGTGTTGCCCGCGAGGGTACGCACGTGTTCTCAGCGTGCAGGGATAGCCAAGTCTGGCCAACGGCGCAGCGTTCAGGGCGCTGTCTCGTAGGAGTCCGCAGGTTCAAATCCTGCTCCCTGCACTTCAGTTCTCAGTACTTGGAGGAAGTAGCATGAGCAAAACTAACCCGAGGCTCAGTAGTCTCATCGCCGAACTCAAGTCGGTGTCCCGTGATTCGGACGCCGACGTGTGGACCGACGTTGCAGCACGCCTCGAGAAACCACGGAGTACGCACGCGGAGGTCAACCTCGGCCGCATCGAGCGGTACGCGGAGGAAGACGAGACCGTCATCGTACCCGGCAAGGTTCTCGGTAGCGGCGTCCTGCAGAAGAACGTCACCGTTGCTGCAGTCGATTTCTCTTCGACTGCGGAGACGAAGATCCAGCAGGCAAACGGCGAACCGATCCAACTCGAACAGGCAATCGAACAAAATCCCAGTGGTTCCAACGTGCGGGTGATTCGATGAGCATCGCGGAATTTGACGCAGATGTCGTAGTCGACGCGCGCGACTGTATCCTCGGTCGTGTCGCGAGTAACGTCGCACAGCGTGCGATGGACGGCGAAACGGTCGCCGTCGTCAACGCCGAGCAAGCTATCATCACGGGCGACAAACAGGACATACTGGACAAATTCGAGACGCGCTTCAACCTCAGCTCCGACCAGGGGCCGTACTACCCGAAGCGCCCGGACATGCTCGCAAAGCGCTCGATTCGGGGAATGCTCCCGTACAAGAAGCCGCGAGGGCGCGAAGCCTTCGAAAACGTGCGTGTCTACGTCGGCAACCCGTACGACGAGGACGGCGAAATCCTCGACGGCACGTCGTTGGACCGACTCTCGAACATCCGCTTCGTCCAGCTGGGCGAAGTCAGCGACTACCTAGGTGCTAACGTCACATGGTAACGAACACGAGCGGAAAGAAGAAGACGGCCATCGCTCGCGCCACGGTCACGGACGGCGAGGGTCGCGTACGGATCAACTCGAAGCCAGTCGAACTGGTGGAGCCGGAGATGGCTCGCCTCAAAATGCTCGAACCGTTCCGCATCGCGGGCGACGAGCGTGAGGAAGTCGACGTTGAAGTGAGCGTTTCGGGTGGCGGAATCACCGGACAGGCAGACGCCGTCCGCACCGCCATCGCGCGCGGTCTCGTCCAGTACATGAACGATGCCGAACTCCGCGATGCGTTCATGGAGTTCGACCGTTCCCTGCTGGTCAACGACGTCCGCCAGTCCGAACCGAAGAAGTGGGGCGGCCCCGGTGCCCGTGCCCGCTACCAGAAGTCCTACCGCTAAGGTGATTTCCCCATGATGATTCCAGTCCGGTGTTTCACGTGTGGCAACGTAGTCAGCGAACACTGGCAGGAGTACAAGGCGCGCGCCGAGACGCAGATGGGCAACGAAGACCCCGGTAAGGTCCTCGACGACCTCGGTGTCGAACGCCACTGCTGCCGACGGATGCTCGTCGCTCACAAAGACCTCGTGGACATCGTCGCACCCTACCAGTAATGGCTCAACAACAATACTCCCGATACGAAAAAGCACGAATCCTCGGTGCGCGAGCGCTGCAGGTGTCGTATGGCGCTCCCGTCCTCGTCGAGACGCAAGAGTCCCAGCCGATACTCATCGCGGCCGAGGAGTACGACGCTGGCGTGCTGCCGTTCTCCGTCCGGCGTGAGGAGGCAGAATGACGCGCATCGAGAGCGTTCGGCTCCGTCAGATACTCGACTCGCGTGGGAACACCACGGTCGAAGCCGACATCCTGACCGAGAGCGGTGGATTCGGTCGTGCCGCCGCACCGAGCGGTGCGAGCACGGGCGAGTACGAGGCCATCGAACTCGACACGAGCGAGGCAATCGCGTCCGCTCGTGAGCACGCCGTTCCGCGTCTCGAAGGAGCCGTCTACGTCGGCGACCAGCGTGACGTGGACCGAACCCTCCGTGCTGCGGACGGAACGGACAATTTCTCCGAAATCGGCGCGAACAGCGCCGTCGCTATCAGCATGGCCGCCGCGAAAGCCGCGGCGGACGTGCTCGGTGCACCGCTCTACCAGCACCTCGGCGGTGCGTTCCGCGGCGACAACTACCCGATACCGCTCGGTAACGTCATCGGGGGTGGCGAACACGCCGCCGACGCCACGGCGATTCAGGAGTTCCTCTCCGCGCCGATCGGCGCACCGAGCGTCCAAGACGCGGTGTTCGCCAACGCGGCCGTTCACTCGGAAGTCGCGGACATCCTCGCCGAGCGGGGAGTCCCCTCGGCGAAGGGTGACGAAGGCGCGTGGGCGCCGTCCATCGACGACGACGACGCGTTCGAAGTGATGGACGAAGCCGTCTCGACCGTTTCCGACGAGTTCGGATTCGAGATTCGATTCGGTCTCGACGTGGCCGCAGCCGAGATGTACGATGCCGACGCCGACGAGTACCAATACCGCGACCGGACGCGCTCGACCGACGAGCAGATCGAGTACATCGCGGATCTCGTGGACGAATACGACCTCGCGTACGTCGAGGACCCGTTGGACGAAAACGACTACGAAGGGTTTGCGAAACTCACCGACAAGGTGGGCGAGAAGACGCTCGTCTGTGGTGACGACCTGTTCGTCACGAACGTCGAGCGACTGTCCGAGGGCATCGAGAAGGGTGCCGGAAATAGCATCCTCATCAAGCCGAACCAGATCGGCACGCTTTCGGACGCGTTCGATGCCGTCGAACTCGCGGTCGAGAACGGGTACGACCCGGTCATCTCGCATCGAAGCGGTGAAACCGAGGACACGACGATTGCACACCTCGCCGTGGCGACCGACGCACCGTTCATCAAGACGGGGACGGTCGGCGGCGAGCGAACCGCAAAACTCAACGAACTCATCCGAATCGAGCAGAACGTATCACGATTATGAGCGATAACGAATCCGAACAGGTAGAAGAAGAAACGGACGGTCTCGACGCCGCGGAAGAGGAGATCGACGCGGAGCCGACCGGCGAGTCCGGTGCGGAACCGGCAGTCGACCCTGACGAAGACGTCGCCGCACAGGCGGACGAGACCGAAGAAGAAGAAGATGAACCGCAGTTCGACGAGGACGTCCTCGGCGACGAGGAGGCGGACCTCCTCATTCCCGTCGAGGACTACCTCGGCGCAGGTGTCCACATCGGTACCCAGCAGAAGACCGAGGACATGGAGCGGTTCATCCACCGCGTTCGAACGGACGGCCTGTACGTCCTCGACGTGAGCAAGACGGACCAGCGAATCCGCACGGCGGCGAACTTCCTCGCCGACTACAACCCCGAGCAGATTCTGGTCACGTCCTCGCGCCAGTACGGTCGGTTCCCGGCCGAGAAGTTCGCCGATGCGGTCGGCGCACGTGCCCGCACGGGGCGCTTCATCCCGGGTACGCTGACGAACCCGAAATACGACGGCTACATCGAGCCGGACGTCGTGGTCGTCACGGACCCAATCGGAGACGCGCAGGCGGTCAAGGAGGCCATCACGGTCGGCATCCCCGTCATCGCCATGTGTGACTCCAACAACTCCACGAGCAACGTCGACCTCGTCGTCCCGACGAACAACAAAGGTCGCAAGGCGCTGTCGGTCGTCTACTGGCTGCTCGCCAACGAGACGCTCGACCGCCGCGGTGCGGAACCCACCTACTCGCTCGACGACTTCGAGAGCGAGATTTAATCGCCGAGTTTTCGATTCGATTTGCGTTGTTTTCCGATTCGCTTCGTCGACCAGCGGTCGCGTTCGCCTTCGATTCGGCTTCGCAACCGCTTGGAGATGAACGCCGAAAATAGAGTGGGCTAGTTCGACAGGCCGCTCAGTCCAGCGACTGTTCGATTTCGGTTTCGAGGGCGTGAATCCGCTGTTCCAAGTCGGCGACCATCTCCGTCTGTTGTTCGTTGGCGGTGGCGATGCTTTCGACCGAATCCGACACCTCTTCGCTCCGGCGAACGCTGTTGTCGATGATGGTCGCTATCTCCTCCGCGCTCGCGGCCTGTTCGTCGGTCGCGTCCGCGATTTCCGTGATTCCCACGTCAGTTTCCTGAATCGCGGTGACGATGGATTGCTGGTTCTCGACGACGGTTTCTATCTCCTCGGTCGCCGCGACGATACCGTCGTTGGTGGCCTCGACGCTCTCGACCGTATCGAGCGCGGTTTCCCGGATATCGTTGACGATGGCTTCGATCTGCTCGACGCGTTCTTTCGACTGCTCGGCGAGGTCTTTGATCTCGTTTGCGACGACGGCGAAGCCGTCGCCCTCCGCCCCGGCGCGCGCCGCTTCGATGTTCGCGTTCAACGCGAGCAGGTTGGTCTGCTTTGCGATGTTGTCGATGACTTCGACGATTTCGTCTATCTCGTCGATACGGTCTTCGAGTTCGTTCGCGTCGGTGACGACTTCCTCTGCGCTCTCGGAGACGTCATCGACCGTGGCGAGGGTTTCGACCGCGGCGTCGGCTGACGTTTCCGCGAGGGTTTTGGTTTCGGTGCTCTGGCTGCTGACCTCTTCCGCGCTCGAAGCGATCTCCTCGATGGTTGCGCTGAAGGTGGCGACCTCCGATTGAACGTCGCCGAGGTTTTGGGATTGATCGCGCACCAACTCGCGGATGGATTGGGAGTCGTCGGCGACGTCCGTGGTGGACTCCCGAAGTTCGGCGACGGAATTCTCCACCTCGTCGGTCATCTGTTCTTGGAGGCGTCGGACGGCTTCGCGCTGTTCGATGAGTTCGGTGACACGGGTGATGACCTCGACGGCACCGACGCACTCGCCGTCGGGCGTGGTTATCGGGACACCCAGTGTGCGCCCGTGAATCGTCTCGCCGCTCGCCGCGGTCGCGGCGCGGATGTCCGATTCGCGGATGACTTCGCCCGTTCGAACGACGGTTTCGGCGAGCGTTTCGGTTTCCCCCTCCGTCCCGAACAGTTCGTAGGCGGGCATACCGATTGCACTCTCCGCGGACTTCCCCATGAGGGCTTCCGCTCTTCGATTCCAGTGCGTTATCGTTCCGTGTTTATCGATGACGAACGCCGGTTCCGGGTACAGCGCGATGAGGTTTTCGTACGCGTGCCGCCAGAACGCACCAGCGTCGAGGTCGCCGCCGGGATGTATCTCGTCTCTCACAGGTTTCTCAGTTGCCATTGTTCGATTATGTATTAAGGGCGATACAACCGATGGGCATATATTTTTGGACTGACGCCGGATTGAGGCATCAAATTATATACATATATCAGTTAGTCCGTCGTCGGTGGCTCGCGGGGAATTCGGTGTCGGACGGACCGCAGTCCGAAAGCCCTGTTATGTCCCGGTGCGGAGCCACGAGCATGACCGTTTCCAGCGCCCCGGGGAAGGTGTATCTCTTTGGGGAACACGCCGTCGTGTACGGCGAACCCGCCGTCCCGTGCGCCATCGAGCGCCGGGCGAGCGTGACCGTCGAAGCGCGGGACGACGACCGACTCCGCGTGCACGCCAAGGATCTGAGTATCGACGGATTCACCGTCGAGTACAGCAGCGAGACGAACGCCACGCCCGACGTGAACGTCTCGGAGTCGCTCGTCAGGGCCGGTGTCGGCTACATCGACGCCGCGATAGAACAGTCGCGCGATGCGACCGATACGCCGGACGCGGGATTCGACATCACCGTGGAGAGCAACATCCCGCTCGGTGCGGGTCTCGGCTCCTCCGCCGCCGTGACCGTCGCCGCAATCGACGCCGCGACCCGCGAGCTCGGCGTGACGCTCTCATCGGACGAAATCGCGGACCGTGCGTACAAAGCTGAACTCGCGGTGCAGGACGGCGAAGCGTCGCGCGCGGACACCTACTGCTGTGCCACCGGCGGCGCGGTTCGCGTCGAGGGCGACGACTGTCGATCCATCGAGGCACCCGACCTCCCCATCGTCGTCGGCTTCGACGGCGGCGCGGGCGACACCGGGAAACTCGTGGCCGGGGTCCGGGCGCTCCGCGACGAGTACGATTTCGCCGCCGAAACCGTCGAGAGCATCGGCGATATCGTTCGACAAGGGGAACAGGTGCTCGCCGACGGCGACCTCGACGAACTCGGCAAACTGATGAACTTCAATCACGGTCTGCTGGAGGCGCTCGGCGTCTCCTCGCGCTCGCTCGACAACATGGTCTGGGCGGCCCGCGACGCGGGTGCGATGGGGGCGAAACTCACGGGTGCGGGCGGCGGCGGCTGTATCGTCGCCCTCGACCCGACGGACGATACGAAGACGGCGCTTCGGTTCACCCCCGGCTGTGAAGACGCCTTCCGCGCGGAACTCGACACCGAAGGGGTGCGCGTCGAATGAGCCTCACCGTCCTCAAACTCGGCGGAAGCGTCATCACGGACAAAGACCGTCCCGACACGCTGGACGGGGAGATGTTGGACTACGTTGCGGATGCGGTGGGCGATGCGCAAATAGACGACCTCGTGCTCGTTCACGGCGCCGGTAGTTTCGGCCACCACCACGCCAGCGAGCACGGTGTTTCGAAAACGGTGGGAAGCAGTGACGTCGCGGCGGTTATCGACATCCACGGCGCGATGGAGACGCTCGACCAGTTCGTGCTCTCCCGCCTCCACGAACGCGACGTTCCCGCTGTCCCCGTTCATCCGTTCTCCGTCGCGTCCCGCGATTCGGACGCGGAGCTCTCGCTTCCGGTCCAGCAGATTGCGACGATGCTCGGAGAAGGGTTCGTTCCCGTCCTTTACGGCGATGTCGTCGTCCACGAGGGCAAGGGCGTCACCATCGTCAGCGGCGACGAACTCGTCACATCCGTTTCACGGCAACTCGACGCGGACCGCGTTGGCTTCTGTTCGACCGTTCCCGGCGTCCTCGACGAAAACGACGCCGTAATCTCCGAAATAACGTCCTACGAGTCGGTCGCGGACGTACTCGGTGAAAGCGAATCGACCGACGTGACCGGCGGAATGGCTGGCAAGGTCGCCGCACTGCTCGAACTCGGTGCGCCCGCGTCTATCTTCGGCCCGGACGACGTGACGGCGTTCCTCTCCGGGGAGAATCCGGGGACGAAAATCGACGGGTGAGCGGGTACAGTCAGCGAATAATCGGAGAAAAAACGGAGAAAAGACTCGTTTTACGCGCGGGACTGGCGAACCTGTCGCAGGACCGGGATGACGAGCCAGAAGAACACCATCCCGAAGATGGCGAGCCAGAAGGTCGCCTCGCGAAGGATGAGGGCCAAATTCCCGTACATGCCCAAGCCGCTGGGGATCTCCCCGATGAGTTGTGTATCCTCGAACCCGGGGGTGGTGTACCAACCCGAGAGAACCATCCATGCAAGCCCTGCGGTGGCCGCGATACCGAGTCCCTTTGCGAATTCGTCAGCCATTGTTAGACGGTTCGTCGGAGTCATCTTTAGACTTTCCCATTCCCTCGGTGCGGAACCGCGTCGAAAAGGCGTAGACGACCGCACCGGCGGCGATGAGGAACAAGCCGAAGATGGCGAGCGGGAAGTCCACTTGCGGAAGTGGTGCGGTCGCTCGGTCAGTCGCCGAATCGAGGAGGATGAAGCCGAAAACGACCGCGAACACGGCGAACATCGTCGAGAAAACGGTAACCGCTTTATACACCCGGAGCGGGACGACGACATCGCGCGAACGGATTCCACCAGCGGTGTCCGCCGTGTCGCCTTCGGATTCGTCGTCAAATACCGAGTCACTCCGCTCTTCGTCGTCGTCCCGAGATGAAGACATGGAAATGGGAATGGAAATTGTGGTAGTTACTTCGGCGGGCGAAGTCGGTAGTACCGGCGGTTCAGGCTGAACATGTACCCTTCGCGCATCGACTTCAGCACCGTGTAGGTGATGGTTCCCGCGATAACGGGCACGAAGAACGCCAAGTCGAACGTCAGGTGTGCCGCGATGGGCAGCAGGTTCTTGATCGACAGCGCACTGATGGTGGTGGCGAACGTGACGCCACCGACACCGACCGCGGACCAGAACGGCTGTTCGACCGGCCGTCGTGCGCTCCCCTTGTTGAGGAACGGAACGATGGCGATGAAGCCGACCACGACGACGTTTGCCACGACACCGAACGTCCGGTCGGCCATCAGCTTCTGCCCGCCGAGGATGGCGAGCTCGGGGTTGAGCGGACCGAGCTTCAGCAGCCCGAACGACCAGTAAAGATACCAGTCCGGCAGGATGATGGCCGGAGTCGAACTCGGGTCCGCTGGCGGTCCGAGGTGCGGCGGGAGCGTCGCCGCGAGGAACAAAATCATCCCGATGAAGAAGCTCCCTATCGAGAGGTTTCGAATCATCTCGTGGGGCCACGTCGGGAACGCCAGCACGTCACGTTCGACGTAGCTGGACTCCTGCCGGAGGTCCTGGTCCTCGCGCCGCGACCGCTCGAAGTATTCGTACGTCAGCCGGGAGAGCCCCTGCGTGCGCTGTTTCCGTTCGAGCCACGTCGGGGTCTCGTCGTCCGGCGGGACGATGCCGGTACCACTTCCGTCGGTTCGGGGTTGGGATTCGTTTTCGTCGGTCATTGTATCAGTGTGGTTCCGCGATGCCCTGCATCCAGACGATGCCGATGTGGACGGCGACGAGCGTCGTCACGACGAACGGCAACAGGAACACGTGCAGGATGTACATGCGCTGGAGCGTCGATTGACTCAGGCTGAAGCCACCGAACAACAGGTGTGCGACCCATTCGCCTATCAGCGGAACGGACAGGCTCATTTCGACGCCGATCTGTCCGGCCCAGAACGCCAGCTGGTCCCACGGGAGCAGGTAGCCGGTGTACCC
Source organism: Haladaptatus sp. W1 (assembly GCF_001723155.1). Classification (NCBI taxonomy): domain Archaea; kingdom Methanobacteriati; phylum Methanobacteriota; class Halobacteria; order Halobacteriales; family Haladaptataceae; genus Haladaptatus; species Haladaptatus sp. W1. The sequence continues at coordinate 10,931 of NZ_MEIH01000411.1, read as the reverse complement.
GAACACCAGCGTCAGGCTGATGAGGATGATGCCGAGAATCCAGTTCACCTCGCGCGGTTCCTTGTACGCACCCGTGAAGTAGACACGGAGCATGTGGAGGAACACCGCCGCGACCATCACCTGTGCCGCCCAGCGGTGGATCGACCGAAGCATGAACCCGAAGTTCAAGTCGGTCATGATAAACGTAAGCTGGTTGTACGCGGCCGACGGGTCACCGGCGGTCGAGGGCGAGTAGTAGAACCCGAGTAGCGCGCCGCTGATAGCGGCAACCGCGTACGCGAGGGTGGAAAAGCTCCCCAGCGCGTACAGCGGATACCAGTACCAGAATTTGTTGTCAAGGCCGTACTGCTCGGTGTGGCTTTTCGGCATCTGGAGGTTGACGCGGTAGTACAACGTCTCCAGGATTTCGAGGTAGTCCACGATGCGGAAGCGCTTGTCCATCCACATCAGCGTCGTGAGGAACGTACTCTCGATGGGCGTGAGATCCTTCTCACGGAGCCACTCCCCGTGGTCGTATTCGTCTTTTGGTTCGAGACTCATCTTAGCTGTCCCCCTCCGGGCGTGGCAGCGCCACGAAGGATTTCTTTACGAGGCTGAAGGGGTCGTACACCGACTGGTGGCACGGACAGTAGACGTCGTCCTGGGCGTTGAACTTGGTGGACCCCGCGATTCCCTTGAATTTGGGAACGCAACAGAAGTGGGTACACTTGTTGAGCCACGCAACGAATCCTTTGTCCGTACTGGCGTTTACCCACTCGTTGTCCTTCTTCTCGATGAGCGGGCTACGGAGGACTTGTACCGTCAGGGTCTGCGAGCTGTCCACGTCCTTTGAACGCCACGTGACCGTCGCGGGTTTGCCGAGACCGGACTTACCGATGCCGTTGCCCCACGTCTTGTAGTCCGAGAAGTCGTCGACGTGGACTTTCCCGCCCGCCTCGACGTCGGCCTGCCATTCGTACTGTGCCCCTTTCTTGTATCGGAAGTAGTTGTCTTGGTCCGCTTCGGGGTCAACGCCTTTGTACGTCTGGACACCACAGTACTGGAACCATTCGGGGGAGTACGTCATGCCGCCGATCTTCTTCTCGGCGACGACGACTTCCTGTCCGCCCTTTTGGACCTTCTTCGCCTCGGGGAACTGCCCCTTGAGATATCCTTCGCTGTCGATTTCGATGGGTATCTGCGGCATTCCACGCGGGGCGGGTCCCGCGATGTTCTCGACCGCCATGTACTGCGTGGTCCCACCGCCCTCGCCGGACGGGGAGGTAGCAGTCTTCAATGCGGCACCGGCGCCGACACCGACGCCAGTGAGCGTTGCACTGCCGACCACGCCTTTGACGAAACGGCGGCGACCTGTGCTCTCCGGATATTTGTCGTCTCCTGCCATTGTTTATCGTTTGTAGTAGGGGTACACTGCTCGTTTGAACTGTTCCCACGCGTTACCGAACGATTCGGTTCCTTCCTCTTGTCCCTCGCGCACGTAGAGGTCTTCCCATTTGCGACGACGCTTTTTCACGATCATGACGTCGGGGAGGAACTCCTTGCGGTACAACATGAGGATGAACGCGAGGTCGATGAAGATGATCGCGAGGATGCCGCCGAGGAACATGTTGCCGGCCTCCCTGAGGCCCCAGCCGTTGAGGAGGCCGTACGTGAACAGACCGACGAACACGACTTCGACTATCGTCAACAGGACGATGGTGATTGCGGCGGTCGTGCTTTCTCGTGCCGGTTCGTATCGGTGAATATCGCCGTAAGTGCTTCCTGACGAGGACATCTATCTGTTCCCTCCACTGGTGTTTGCGGATTCGCCGTACTTCAGGAAGAAGAACGTGTAGAGGAGCGACATCATCACCATCAGAATCGTCGCGATTCCGACGTAATGTGCCTGGAACGGAACACCCATCTCCTCCGGGTCCGCTTCCGCTACCGCGCCGCCATCGCCCGAGCTACCGACGGTGATGGAACCGGTCATCCCGGCGCTCTTGTGCGGGGCACAAACGTACGCGTACTCGCCGGGCGTACTGAACGTGTGCGAGTAGGTGTGACCGGTGTCGAACAATTCGCTCGCACTGCCCGAGCCTTCCCAGCCGGCACCCTCTGGTTGGCTTTCGGGGACGACGTTGTGGCCGTCCGACTCCCAGACGAACTTGACCGTCGTCCCGGGCGTGACGGTCAACTTGTCCGGGTCGAACACCAAGTCGCCGCCCGGACCGACCTTCACGGTCTTCGTAGGACCGCCACCACCGCCGCCCTGTGATTGGTTCCCGCTCGATTGATTCCCGCTGGACTGGTTCCCGCCTCCCGACGTCGTCGTTTGGCCTCCACTCGTCCCGTTGCCACCGGACTGGTTTCCGCCTCCTGACGTCGTCGTTTGTTGCGCACCAGCGGGTGCCGCAGTCGCGGCTGTTCCGCCAGCAACACCGCTGGCCGCCAGTAGAAAGTCCCGCCTCTTCATACATGTGTTGGTCAGGATGGGACTTGCTTAAACCCACCGATGCCGATGGATTGCCGTCATCGGCAGGCTCGGAATCCCTCCGTCCGGTTCAGTCGTCCTGGTCCTTTTCGTCGACGGGGAGAAAGTCGGGTCGCATCCCCGATTCGACGCCCGCCGAGCGGAGTCTGTTTCGATACTCCTCGGACCGAAATCTGTCGGACAAACGGGCGTTCGCCACGATGAGAAGGACGAACAGTCCGAAGACGAAGAAGGCACCCCCGACGAGGGCGAGCAGGGGTGCGCCGTCTCGAACCGCGTCGGCGACGCCGACGACACCGAGGACGATGAGGAGCCACGCGATTATCATCCCGATACCGCCGAGCACGTGAATCGCGCCGATGGTCTGCATCAGCTTGTTGCCGAGTTCGCCGCTGCCCTCGGTCACCTCGTCCGGTTGCGGTAGTTGGCCACCCTCGGGCATTTCCGGAACCTCGTACTCGTCCATCGACGCTAACGCGACCGTGGGTTTCACATCGCGCAAAACGGTTCCACGTCCCTCGACGCTACCGTCGGGGTAGACGATGGCGTATCCCTCGTCGGAGTACGCGGCCAACTGTGGCTCGCCGTCGCGCGTGATGCGCTCGACGACGGCGAACACCTCCCTGATAGCGATGCGGTGTTTCAGGTCGGCCTCCACGCGGTCGAGCAACTCCGTGCCGGTTATCCACGAGTCGGGGTCGAAGGCGACCTCCCACTCTTCGAGCGACATCTCCGCCATGTCCTCGGGTCCGAAGTTCTCGAAATCGTACTTATCGTCGACCTCGCGGCGGAGTTCCTCGCGGGATTTCTCTGGCGCGTCGTCGTCCACGCCCTCCGTCCCGCTGTCGGAGTCAGCCATTACCCGAACCTTACACTTCGATGGCTAAAACGTCTTCTGACCTGCCCGGCGTTTCGGACGGTTTAACGCATCCCGGTCTAACCATCCAGTATGGTATCCGACGCGGCGATTGCGACCGTGGTCGCCCTAGTCGTGACGGCGAGCTTTCCGTTTTATCTCTACGGTGCGTGGATCATTCTCGAATCGGACCCCGTGACGTGGGCGGTACTGACCCGCCATCTGAAGTATATCTCCGTCGGACTGCTGTTGACCACGGTGCCCTTCCTCACGTGGATGCTTCCGCGATTCATCGCCCACTTCGGCGGCGGTCTCGCCGCGGTGCACGCCTTCCTCGGGTTGCAAGCCTACGCGATGTTGATACTGGCGCTCACCGGCATCGTTAGGATATTTCAGGTCAAACGCGCTCACGATTTGTACGGCACGCCGACCCCCGAGATGGACATCGGCGAACTTCACGAAAACATGGACTCGTGGCGGTGGCGTCTGCGCGCCGGTGTCGCTGGCTACATCATTTTCTGGCTGCTCGCGTGGACGCTCGGCGTCGCACGCTTTTTCATCCTGCACACGGACTATCTCTGATTCGAAGTCCCTCAGTCCCACGCCTCGCCGCTGGCGAGGTCGATGTCGTTGTCGAGTTTTGAGGACGGACAGATGTCTTCGAGGATGCAGTCCCCGCAATCGGGATTCCGCGCGGTGCAGGTCGCCCGTCCGTGGCTGATGAACAGGTGGGTCAGCCACTGCCAGTCCTCCTCGGGGACGAACGTCATCAGGTCGGACTCGATTTTCTGGGGCGTCTTCTCCTCCGTCAGACCCAACCGGCGCGAGAGACGCTGGACGTGGGTGTCAACGACGATTCCTTCCACCACGTCGTGACCGTGCTGGAGCACCACGTTCGCGGTCTTTCGCCCGACGCCCGTGAGGTCGGTCAGTTCGCTCATCGTGTCGGGAACCTCCCCGTCGTGTTCCTCGATGATGGTCCCGCAGGCGCTGTGTATCCACTTCGCCTTGTTGTTGTAGTACGTGATGGAGTTCAGGTCCTCGGCCAACTCGTCCACGTCGGCGTTCGCGTAGTCCTCTGCCGACTCGTATTTTTCGAACAGATGTTCCGTCTCCTTGTTCACGCGCTCGTCGGTACACTGGGCCGAGAGCATGACCGCGATGAGGAGTTCGAGGCGGTTCGAGAAGTTGAGCGAGATGGTCGCGTCGGGATACTCGTCGTACAGTCTGTCCACGATTTCGTCCAGTTGTTCCTCCCGCGTGTCGAGTGGGACGCCCATGTCGGTGTTCTCGGAGGGCGTCGGTTTGAGTGGTTCGATGTCTCGGGAGAGCGGGGAGAAGTCGGCGCGGAGAAAGAATCTTACTCCCGGTGTTCGTAGGCGCGAACATGTCCCCCGATGGTTACTCGGCTTCGTGGACGGACCCGGATTACGTCTCGACGGTCGTCGGCGTTCTCGCCGCCGGCGCGCTCTACTTCTACAGCGCGTGGGTGAACTGGGGGCCGACGACGGTCGAAATAACGGTCGTCTTGCTCGCGGTCCTGCTCCCGACGACCCTCGCCTACGAAATTGCTCGTCGTTTCTAAGATGGACGACTCGGAAACCGCCCGTCGTCCGACTCGTATTCCAGAGAGTTTAAACGCCCGTCACGCACCCATCTCCGTATGAAAGCGACCGCGAAGGCCCACCCCATTCAGGGGCTGGTCAAGTACCACGGGATGCGCGACGAGGAACAGCGGTACCCGTACCACGACAGCATCAGCGTCTGTACCGCGCCGAGCCACACGAAAACGACGGTCGAGTTCGACGAGTCGTTCGACTCGGACACCTTCGTCGTTGACGGCGAGGAACTGACGGGGCACGCGGCGGACCGCGTACGTACTGTGGTTTCCCGCGTGCGCGAACTGGCCGAAATCGACACCCGCGTCCGACTGGAGAGCGAGAACAGCTTCCCCTCAAACGTTGGTCTCGGCTCCTCGTCGTCCGGGTTCGCCGCCGCCGCGATGGCCGCGGTGGAGGCCGCCGGTCTCGATCTCTCGCGTCCGGACGTCTCGACCATCGCGCGCCTCGGGTCGTCCTCGGCCGCCCGCGCCGTGACGGGCGGCTTTTCGGACCTGCACATGGGCCTGAACGACCACGACTGCCGCTCGGAGCGGCTCGAATCGCCGCTCGAAGACGACGTGCGAATCGTCGCCGGGCTGGTTCCGGCCTACAAGGAGACCGAGGAAGCCCACCGCGAAGCCGCCGACAGTCACATGTTCGACGCGCGGTTGGCGCACATCCACGACCAACTCGTCGAGATGCGCGACGCGCTCCGCGTCGGCGACTTCGACCGCGTGTTCGAGACGGCGGAACACGACTCCCTCTCGCTCGCCGCGACGACCATGACCGGTCCGGCAGGATGGGTGTACTGGAAGCCCGAAACCCTCGAAATCTTCGACGCGGTTCGGAAACTCCGCACCGAGGAGGATATCCCGGTCTACTACTCCACGGATACGGGTGCCAGCGTGTACGTCAACACGACCGCCGAGCACGCCGAATACGTCGAGGAAGTCGTCGCCGATTGTGGCGTCGAGACCATGCGCTGGAAGGTCGGCGGCCCGGCCGAAATCCTCCCCGAAGACGACGCGCTGTTCTGAGTTCCCGAACCCCTACTTGAGCGGGGAGTACGCCTTTAGCCCTCCCTTCCGTTGTTTTCCCATGGACATCGCAGTGCTCGGCGCTGGCTATGCCGGTCTGTCCCTCGCTCGAAAACTCGAAACGGACCTCTCCGACGACGCCACCATCGTCGTGGTCGAGGAAACGGGCGAACACCTCGTTCAGCACGAACTCCACCGCGTCATCCGCCGCCCCTCGCTCGCGGACCAAATCTCGATTCCGTTGACCGATGTCCTCGACTGCGAGGTTCGGGAGACTCGCGTCGAGGCAGTTGACCCGGACGAAAATCGCGTCCGCCTCGAAGGCGACGCGCTGGAGTACGACTACGCCGCCGTCTGTCTCGGTGCCGAAACCGCCTTCTACGACCTCCCCGGCGTCGAGGAGCACGCGATTCCCCTGAAGCGCCTCGAACACGCCCGCGAGATTCGGGAGGGCTTCCTTTCCGCCGACGGCGGTCGCGTCGTGGTCGGCGGCGCGGGACTCTCGGGCGTGCAGGTCGCGGGTGAACTGGCCGCCCTCGCCGACGAGGAGGAGTTGAACGTCGAAATCGTCCTGCTCGAACAGTTCGAGACGGTCGCGCCCGCCTTCCCGGCCAACTTTCAGGAGGCCGTACGGAACCAACTCGAACGACGCGACATCGACATTCGTACCGGAACCGCCGTCTCCCGCGCCGATGACGACACTATCACGCTCGAAGACGGCGAAACGCTCGCGTACGACCTGTTCGTCTGGACGGGCGGGATTCGCGGCCCCGACGCGATGGGCGGCGACCGCGCCCGCGTCGATAGCACGCTCCGACTCGGCGACGGAACCTTCGTCGTCGGCGACGCCGCGCAAGTCGTCGATGGCGACGGCGAGGCGGTTCCAGCGAGCGCACAATCCGCCGTGCGGGAGGCCCGCGCCGTCGCGAAAAACATCGTTCGACTGGTCGAGGGCGACGACGTGTTCGACCCGCGTCTCGACCAGTTCACCTTCGACTCGCCGGGGTGGCTCGTTTCGGTCGGCGACGGTGCGGTGGCGCAAATCGGCCCGACCGTCGTGACGGGACGGGCGGCGAAGGCGCTCAAAGCGACGGTCGGCGCTGGTTACCTCTCGTCGGTCGGTGCCGTCAGAAACGCGGTCGATTTGATCGGAGAAGAGTTGGGGGACTAAATACCCGGAATCCCGAGCGCGCTCGACGTCAGGACGTCGAGGAAGACCAGCGCGTAGGAGATGACGACTACCGAGAGCCACGCGATGAGACCGATACCGATGGCGTTGCCCCAACCGCCGGGATACCGCCAGTTGATGACCCAAACCCACGCGATGAGGACGACGATCCAACCGAACAACCAGCCGACTAACACCGCGACGATACCGCCGATGACCGAGCCGACGATGGCTGTTATCAACGCGTACCCGTAGTCGTCGGTTCCCGTGACGACCCGCGCACCGATGTAGATGCCGAGACCACCGATGAGCAGACTCACGATGAAGCCGACGACGGAACCCATGAGGGATAACATCGTGAATTCCCCTACGGCGAACCTGTTTTTATAAGAACCGCTTGCGACTCGTCGGAACCTCCGCGGCGAAATGGTTATAATAAACGAATTCAGCATCATCTTTAAGGTACTGGCCCATCCTTGCCTCACCATGGCACGCGAGCCGACGCTTGACACGGTACTGATCGGCGCGGTCGGAGCCGGTGCTGCGGCGCTAATCGGAACGAGAGCACTGGAATACTACCGAGAACGACGACGCCGCTCGACGCCACACGTCGTTTGCACGGACTGTGGCGAGGCGATGCCGATAGACGACGTTCTCGACCCGGCAGTCACCTGCGCTTGTGCGACCAGTAACGTACGAATGGACTGAGAAGAAACTGCGTGCCACGACGTTCACTTTTCGAGAAAACGAGTCGGAGAGTTAGACGTGGCGCAAACTGCCACGAAGTCCCCGCTCGGCTACTCCGATGAGGAGCAGGGCGAAGAACGCCACGACGAGCCATCGCCCCGTCTGGGAACTGACCGCATCCGCGAACAGTCCCAGAAGGTCGAATCCGACTGCTTGGCCGAGTGCGAACAGCAGCAACACGAATCCGATGGCTATCAGACCGGCCATCATGCCGGTCTTTGCGAGCCAACTCGACGTATCCTCGTCGTCCGTCCGACGTCTCGGCTCGGCCTGCTGATCTGCATCGCCTCGTCCGGTCGTTTTCTTCCGTTCGGTTCGTTGACTACCGTCGTTTCGGTCGTCTCCGCTCTGTTGTGGTTGGGGCATCGTGTATCCCCATCGACCACGAGACGGGCGAGACGTATAGCTATAAACCGATTAAACGGTCCGTTTCGGACCGTTTTATGTGACCATATCCGACGGGTTGAGGTGGTAGGAGGACTTCCGACGAACCTATCGGTCCACGACACCGAGTGGGGAACGAAACGATGACCGACGAACGGGACCCCGACGAAATCATCGGCGACCTCGACGGGCCAGTGTTGCTCTTCGACGGCGTGTGCAACCTCTGTAACGCCGCCGTTCGGTTCACGGTTCGGTTCGACGAGTCGGGGACGTTCCGGTTCGCGCCGCTCCAGTCTCCCGTCGGGCGGGCGCTCCTCGGCCGACACGGCCTCTCGACCGACGAGTTCGATTCGGTCGTGCTCGTGGAGGGTGACAACTGTTACACCCGTTCCACCGCCGCGCTCCGGGTCTGCCGCCGACTCGACAGTCCGTGGCCGCTCCTGTACCCCCTCGTTTTTCTCCCGGCCGCCCTCCGGGACCCGGTGTACGATCTGATAGCGACGCACCGCTACCGGCTCTTCGGGCGGACGGACGAGTGTCAAATCCCGGACCCCGAACTCCGCGAGCGGTTCGTCGAGCGCGCGCTCGATACGGTATGAACCCCCTATCGCGCGAGTAGGTTCTCTCTTCTCATCGGTTCGTCCCCGCTACTCGACCGGTAGGGTGACGTACGTCACCCACAGGCCGCGTATAACAATGGTTCGGCGTCGCCAGTTGCATTTCAGTGAGAACGGATGAACGAAAGGCCACATCGAATCGAATTAGGCTGCGGTTCCGCCGAACGGGTCGCCCATCCACCACCGGCGAACGGTCGGACTACCGACCGCTACGCGGCCGTTATGAGTGAGAAGGGAATTCGACGCGTTTCGGGAGGGAGGGGCACATGGTAGGGTTGTTCGGTGCCTTCGGCGACCGCACGGTCAGCTTAGACGCGTTTCCGAGCATGCGGCGTGGGGGGGCAGAGCGAACGGATTCGTTCGCTGACGATGCGGTCGCCGTGACCACGGGATTCCATCCGCTGCTGGCCGACGAACAGCCCGTCCGAACCGCCACGGAAGACGTGCTGGTGTGGACCCTCGGCGACGTGTACGGGTTCGAACGAAACGGCTCGCATCAACCGCGTCCGGCCGCCATCGATACGCCGACGTTCTGTGCGAACCTGTACGAGTCGTACGGCATCGACTTCGTGGACGGTCTGAACGGGGAGTTCGCGGGCGTCGTCTACGACCGCGAACGACGGACCGTCTTCCTGCTGACCGACCGATTGGGTTCGTATCCGCTCTTCCACACGGAGGCGGGCGACGCGCTGTTGTGTTCGACGGACATCCAAACGCTCGCCGGATTTCCGGGCGTCGAAACCGAGTTCGACCGCGACTATCTCGCCGAGTTTCTCGCCTACAAGCGGTCGTTCGGCGTGACGACGCCGCTCTCCGGCATCGAACGGCTTCCACCCGCGACGGTCACGGCCATCGACCTTGACGACGCATCGACGGATTCCCGGCGGTACTGGCGGCCCGAATACGCGCCGAAGGACGAACCGTTCGAGTACTTCGTCGAGGAGTTCGTCGAGCGATTTCGACGCATCCTCGACGAGTGGGTACGTGACGACCGCGAGTACGGCCTGCTGTTGAGCGGGGGGAGCGATTCGCGGCTCGTCATGGCCGCGATGGACCGTCCCGTCGTCGGGTTCCATATGAACGACTGGCGAAACCGCGAGGCGCGCGTCGCGGAGCGCATCGCCGCGGCCGCCGGTAACGAATTTCGGTTCCTCCACCGCGACGAGGAGTATCGGCGGCGGTCGCTCGCGGAGAACCCCTCTCTCTCGAACTTCGACGGCTGGTACAAACAGGGCTACCCGACGGGCTTTGCCGACGAAATCACGTCGTCGGTGGACGTGCTCATGTCCGGGCTGTACGCCGACACGCTGTTCAAAGGCCACGCGGTCCCGTCGCCGAAGGTGTCGCTCGGCCCGGTGGGGAACGTGACCTTGCCGCTCGAAACGCCGATTCGGACGGTGGACGAGTTTATCGACCGGCTCGCCACCGACGCCCCGCCGTACCTCGACGCCGACGTGGACCTCGAAGCCGTCCTTCGGAAAAACATCTCCGTCACTTCGGACGGTGAGATAGACCACCACGGCGTTCGATACCGGTCGATTCGGGAACTCGTCCTCTGTAGCGACTACTACCCGCTGTCGAACGACACCGAACTCATCTACACGAACAGTCTCCGACAGCTCCGTCCGTACCGGACGCCGTTTCTCGACAACCGGCTCATCGATCTCCACCTCTCGATGCCGGTCGAATATCAGCTTCGGCGTAACATCGTCCATCAGGCCATCGAGCGGCTCGACTCGCGTCTCGCCGCGGTTCCGCACTCGGAGTCCGGCGTTCGAGCCGACCGCTCGTTTCCGGTCGAATACGTCGGCAAGCACCTGAACGCATTCCGGTGGAAGCACTTCGAGGACGAGACGCCGCCGGAACCGTGGTGTACGCACGGCCCGTGGCCGAACGACGCGGCGTTCGTCCGACGGGACGGATTCGTCCGGGACGCGCTCGCCGCGAACCGCGGGCTCGTCGAAATCCTCCCGTTCCTCGATTGGGAGGGCGTCCGGCGAAGCTACCGCGACCACTTCGACGGCGCGGACAACACCGTCGAACTCTAC
>NZ_MEIH01000410.1:0-31531 GCF_001723155.1 Haladaptatus sp. W1 | reverse complement strand
GCGTCCCAATACGTCAACGACCGCATCGAGACGCTCGGACGGGCGACGGTGTTGTCCGCGCTGGCGATGGTGAGTTCGCTGACCGTCATCCCCTTCCAACTCGGGAGCGGGACTGCTTTCGGACGCCGCCTCCCCGCTCACCGCGCTGGCGGTCGCGGGCGGCGTACTCGTGGTCGGGTCGCTCGCCGTCCTCGGCTGGGAGTCGCCGGTGAAATCAGCCACCGGACAGCGCGCTGAGGCGGAGTAGCACCCGTATTCGGAATCTCTTTGAAGGCAGAAACCCCACGCCCCCACATGAAGGTGTTCGGGTCGAGCGGGACGAGAGGGGTCGCCAACGACGAACTAACCCCCGAGTTCGTGCTCAAAATCGCGAAGGCGGCGGGGACGGTCTGGCGCACCGACCGAATCGCGCTGGCACGGGATACGCGAGCCACGGGAGACATGCTCGCGGACGCCGCCGCGAGCGGGTTGGCGAGCGTCGGGGCGAACGTGGACCGACTCGGCGTCATTCCGACGCCCGGCGCACAGGCGTACGCCGAAAGCGAGGGCGTTCCCGCGTTGATGATAACCGCCTCGCACAACCCGCCGGAGTACAACGGCGTGAAACTCATCGGCGACGACGGTATCGAACTCGCCGTCGGCAGCCTCGAACGAGTCGAAGAGAAGTTCCTCACCGAGAAGTTCGAAGAGGTTCGCTGGAGCGAGACGGGTCACAGCCACCTCATCGAGGACTCCCGCGAGCGGTACGTCTCGCAACTGCTCGAATCCATCGATAGGGACCGAATCGCCGACGCGAACCCCACCGTCGCGCTCGACCCCGGACACGGGGCCGGATCGCTCACCTCACCCGAATTCTTCCGCAAACTCGGCTGTACCGTCGTCACGACGAACAGCCAACCCGACGGCCACTTCCCCGGTCGTGACCCCGAACCCGTCCCCGGAAATCTCGCAGACCTCGGCCGGTTGGTCGAAGCAAGCGGCGCGGACGTCGGCATCGCACACGACGGCGACGCCGACCGCGCCATCTTCTACGACGAGAACGGCCAGTACATCGAGGGAGACGCCACGCTCGCCGCGCTCGCCGCCGCACAACTCGAACCCGACGACGCCGTCGTCTCCGCCGTCAACGTCTCACAGCGCCTCGTCGATGTCGCACACGCGACGAGCGCGAGGCTCGAACTGACGCCCATCGGAAGCACCAACATCATCACGCGAATCAGAGAGCTGGAGGACCAAGGCGTGTCCGTCCCCGTCGCGGGGGAGGGCAACGGCGGCGTCTTCTTCCCGACCTACCGATTGAGCCGCGACGGCGCGTACACCGCCGCGAAGTTCCTCGAACTGCTGGCCGACGAGCGCGCGAGCGCCATCGTCGAACCGTACAACGGCTACTACAACGTTCGGACGAACATTTCCTACACGACGGACGCGGAACAGGACGCGCTCCTCGCCGCCGCCGAGCGAGAGGCCGAGGAGTCGAACGCGGAACTCAACACCCGCGACGGCTACCGACTGGACTTCGGCGACGCGTGGGTCCTCGCCCGCCCGAGCGGGACGGAACCGATGGTTCGAATCTACGCCGAGGCGCGCGAACGCCACCGCGCCGAAGAACTCGCAGAAGAGATGGAAACAGCGCTTCGCGCGGCCAAAGCGAACGTCTGAGCGCGGTTCGTTTTTTCGACTCGAACTACCCTACCGCGAGGGATACTCGTCGAGCGCGTCAGAGAGCGTGTCTTTTCGCTCCTGCGCCCGTTCGAGTTCGTCTGTCACGTCGCCGCGGGCGAGTCGGTCGCGCTCCTCGTCGGAGAGTTCCGAGCGCGCTCGTGCGGCGGTGCGGAGGCGTTCGAAGTCGTCGTCGCGGGTGAGTCGTTCCACCTCGCGGAGCCGCGTGATGGCCTCCGGCGGTGCGAAGCGGTCCCGCGACGCGAATCGCCTCGTCGCACCACCAGCGGAGTTCGTTCGCGGCGGCGGGCGGCCAGTCGATGGTGAGCGGTTCGGGACCGAGACGGTCGAGGTACGTCTCGTTCGTGGCGACGGCACGCTTCAGCGCCGCGGGGTCAGCGACGTAGTGGTCGAGTTTCGACCGGGGCGTCCGTGAAGCGCCGCAAGACGCTCCGCATCGCACGCTGGGAAGTGAGCAAGAACGCGGGACAGTTCGACCGGCGGACGCTCGCCATCGTTGCCGTCGTCCTCCTGTTCGTCGCCGTGCTGACCCCGATGGTCGCCAGTCGGGGGAACACCGTGGACGACGGCATCTACCGCGTCGGCGTCAGCGATGACAGCCAGTACTACGGTCCGGTCACGACCGACCTGACGCTCGTGGCCGTCGAACCGACCGCGGAGACCTACGAATCGGGCGAATTCGACGTGTTCGTCTGCACCGGTGACGTCGTTCCAAACTGTCCTCGGGACGCGCTACGTTACAAAGATTCGCCCAAAGGCAAGGCGGCGCTCGCCGAACTGCGGACGACGGTCGAGCGGTACAACGACGAACGGATGGCCGAAGAACCCGACCGCGCCGCCGCGTTTCCGGTGAACGTCACGCTCCGGTACGTCCAGCAGAACGCCACTGCCGGTGCTCCCGGAGCCGGAAAAAGTGGAGGAAACGGACCGGGCGCGGGTAACGAAATCACCACCCGAACCACGACGGCGGGCGAGACGCGCCTCGGCGGAAGCGACGGTGCCGGAACGGGCGGAGTGGGTGGACGCGACGCGGGCGGTCGCGGTGGGTCGGCGAACGGGTCCGTCGCGGCCCCGTCGGTCGGTGCCGGGTCGTCCATCTTCGTCGATAACGAGCGGCAGGGAACGCCCTCGGACATTTCGCCGCCGTTCCCGTTCGAGTCGCTGGTGCTCGCGTTCGCATTCATCCTGCCGATGAACTTCGTGATTCAGGCCTACGCGAGCAGCGTCATCGAGGAGCGCATCAACGACCGCGGCGAGTTGCTCCTCGTCTCGCCGGTGTCCCGCGGCGACATCATCGTCGGCAAGACCCTACCGTACTTCGTCGGTATGGTCGCCATCGCAACGGTGACGGCGGTCGGTATCCTGCAGTTCACCCCTAACGTCGGTACCGAACCGCTGGCCGTCGCGGGTGCGGTGGTGACGGCAGTGTCGGCGGTGATCCCCATCGCGCTGTTGTTCCTCGCCAGCGCGTTCGTCGGCGCGATGTTCGCCCGGTCGTTCAAGGAACTCACGTTCGTCACGGTGTCGCTCAGCGTCTTCCTCACCTCCTACGCGTTCGTGCCGTCCGTGTTCACCGACGTGCATCCCATCGCGTCCATCTCGCCCCTGTCGCTGGTGGTTCGCGTCCTGCAGGGCGAGTCGGTCGCGCTGGGACAGTACGCCTTCTCGACGCTGCCGCTGTTTCTCACCGCGGGCGTGTTGTTCGCGCTCGGCGCGGGCGTCTACCGCGAGGAGGACATGTTCACCCAGCGCCCGGTGACGCTGAAGGCGCTCGACGCGCTCGACAGCCAACTTCACGGGATGCGGAGCGTCGCAAAATGCAGCGCGCTCTCGATTCCGTTCGTCTTCGTGGCCGAACTGCTCGCGGTGGCGCTCCTCTTCGCGCTCCCCGTGGACCTCTCGATTCCCGTGTTGCTCCTCGCAATCGCGTTCATCGAGGAAGTCGCAAAGAGCGTCCACGTCTACGCCGGGTTCTCCCACTCGCGGTTCGACCGCTCGCTTCGGACGGTGGGTACTCTCGGCCTACTTTCCGGGTTCGGCTTCTTCGTCGGCGAGAAACTGACCGCCATCGCCCAATTGATCGGACTTCCGAACCTCGAACTCGGACGGGCGGCGTTCGGTGCTGCCACCGGCCTCGGCGTGGACGCCTCGCCCCTCGTCTTGCTGGGCCTGCTGTTCGCGCCGCTCGCGCTCCATTCGCTTACGGCGACCGTCACGGCCTACGGGGCTAGCAAGGACCGGAACTGGTACGCGTGGACGCTGGTGGTCACGACGCTGGTTCACGCCGCCTACAACCTCACGGTGGTGAACGCCCTTGGATAAACGCCTCACCGTCGCGCGGCGGGAGTTGGCGTCGCTCAGGAGCGAGAAGACCATCGTGCTGGCGATACTGATCCAGTTGCTCATCGCGGCGTTCTCGTCGTTCCTCGCGGTCGGACTGGTGTCGATGTACGACCCCGGGTCCGCCTCGAACGGCTTCGTCGTCTCGTTCGGCGTGACGGGGGACGCGAGCGCCGACCTCGCGCCCGTCCTCGCTTCCGACGATAGCTGGGAGGCGGTTCACTACCGAACCCAGCGCGCCGCGATGCGCGACTTCCGGTCCGGAAGAATACACGCCGTCCTCGCCGTCGACCGCACCGCGGACGGAAGCGTCCGCGTGACCGCCATCGCCCCGGATGGCAACATCAAGACGACGCTCGTCGTGACCCAGATAAAGGAGGTACTCGACAAACTCGAACGCCACGAGCGGGCGCGGTTCGCCTCCCGACTCGAACGGTCGCCCGTCGCGCCGCCGCCCGAGACGGGTGCGAGTCCGTACTTCGGGTTCACCTACACGGTGCTCATCCCGCTGTTGATGTTCCTCCCGGTGTTCATCAGCGGGAGCGTCGCCGTGAACACCATCGCCGAGGAGTACGACCGCGGAACCCTCGAACTCCTCCGCGTGACGCCGCTGACCGGCGTGGACATCGTGGACGGCAAACTGCTGGCGATGGGGATACTCGCGCCCGTGCAGGCCGCGGCGTGGTTGGTGCTCCTCTCGTTTAACGGGACCAACGTCGCCAACCCGCTCGAAATCGTGGCGCTCGTTGCGGCTTTCTCGGTCGCCATCGTCGCTATCGGTGCGATACTCGCGTTGCGGTTCCGCGACAGAAAGCAGGCCCAGTTTCTGTTCTCGATGGCGATGCTCGTCGTCTTTAGCGGGACGTACCTCCTGCCGGAAGCGCCCGCGAACACCGTGGCGAGGCTCGCCATCGGCAGTCCGACGCCGTTTACCCACGCGATGGTGGCGCTCTATTTGGCGTGTTCGCTCGCGGGCTACGCGCTGGTCCGCCGGGTCGTCGGTGTCCGAGGGCTTTTGACGACCGCGTGAGTGCGGTGCGTCGGAGAATTCGACCGAGACGGAAATTTTCACCGTTCAACAAATCGTGGAGGGTACAGTGTCGAATCCCGGACATACTATCAATATATAGTATTTTGAATTAATCTAGAATCCTATTATAAATATTATAGCGATGCCGGGTGTAAATCGGGATATGGTGTCAGAACGACTCCAGACGTTGAATCGACGGACGTTCGTTGGAACCGGGGCCGCGGTCGCCAGCACCGCGCTGGCTGGCGTCGGAACCGCACAGCGGCGATGTTCCGACGACGAAGGTGATCACGGAGCGGACGACGACCACGGGCGCGGTGGGGGAGACGACGAGGACGACATCACGTACGTCGCCCACCGCGGGTACAAGGGACTCCACCCGGAGAACACGCTCCGTGCGTTCGAAGCGGCTTCGCGGACGGCGGACATGATAGAACTCGACATCATGCCGTGTGCGGACGGCGAAATCGTCGTCTTCCACGACGAGAAACTCGGCGCGCGCGACGGCGGTACCCGCGGCCTCACCGACCAACACGGGTACGTCTGGGAGAACGACTGCGAGACGGTGTTGAACGCGAACGTCCTCGGAAGCGGGGAAACCGTGCCGCTCCTCTCCGAGGCGTTGGCGGCCATTCCGAACCACGTCGACGTGAACATCGAGTTCAAGAACCCCGGGTCGGCGGCGGCGCAGTCCTCGACGAATCTCTCCGGCGCGGAACTGGAGGCCGGAAAGGAGCGATGGCGGTCGTTCACCGAGGACGCGCTCGACATCGTTGCCAAGCACGGAAACGACGTCCTCGTCTCCTCGTTCTACGAGGCGGCCATCGCCACCGTCCGCGAGGTGAACCCGGACATCCCCGTCGGCTATCTCCTCTGGGATTCCATCGAACGCGGCCTCGACATCGTTCGGGAGTACGACTGCGAGGCGGTCAACCCGCCGTACAACATGGTGAAAGGGTCGCCGTTCTTCAACGACCCCTACTACCTCGACGACCCGGATTTCGCTGACATCGACCTCGTACAGGTCGCCCACGACGAGGGCCGCGAGGTCAACGTCTACACCCTCGATACGTGGTATCAGGCCGACCAACTGGCGAAAGCGGACGTGGACGGACTCATCGTGAACTACCCGAACCTGCTCCGCGAGTAGTCGCTTCGGAAAGCGGAAGAACGTCTTTTCGAACGGTCTGCACGGAACGACACGCTCGAATGGCGTCGAAAAGGGGACCTGTCGTGAGCTTACATTTCGACGGTCGTTCCGCAGTCGGGACATTCGAGGTACATCCCGTCGTCTCCCATCCGGAACGCGAGAACGTCGCTCTCACACTCCGGACAGGGCTGTGCGACGCGGACATCGGTCGAGTCCCGCGGCGCACCGAGCGCGAGCGCGACCACTTCGTCGTCCGATTCGTTGCGCCCCTGCTGGAACTCTCCCGGCGGGAATCGAATCGCTTCCCCAGCACCGACCTCGACGGTTTCGCTTTCGGCATCCGGCTCGGGTTTGGTCTCGAACGTCGCGGTCCCCGAGACGATGTAGAATATCTCCTCCTGGTCGAGGTGCGTGTGCAGTCCGCCCGAGAAGGCATCGCCCGGTTCGAGGGCGTAGTGGTTGATGGACATATCGTCCGTCTCCAGCGCGTTCGAGAGTCCGCGGCGGTCGGCGTCACCCATTCCTCCGGATTCCACGTCGTCGACATCGATTCGCTGCATACGTTGCGTTCACTTCTCGCTGGTCATAGGTTTATTGCTCCTCACGTTCGGAGTCGCCCCCGTCCCGCGACCATCAGGCGGATACCGCGACTCCGATCTCGCCTTCCGAACCGCATCTCGTCCGTCGCCGATGTCGGACGAAATACCCAGACGGCCACCGACGTCCCCGAGCGGGAGCACAGTTCCACAGTCTCTGAGGACCCCTCGACGCTTCGTACGATGGGGAGAACGTCGATTTCGAAGTATATCGGCGGTCTCGAAGGATAGTTGTTGATTATCAGGAGATGGCTATCGAACCGCAGTACTATCCCGTTTCTCGCCGTACTCCCCACCGATGTACGATACCATCCTCGTCCCGACGGACGGTAGCGACTCGGCCGCGGAAGCGGCGCGAAACGCCGTCGAACTGGCGAAGCGGTTCGACGCGACGATTCACGCGATTTACGTCATCGACATCGGCGCGATGTGGCCCGACGCCTACGAGGGGTCCATCCTGAACGACCTCGAAGAGCGGGGGAAGAAAGCGGTCGCGGCGGTGCGCGAACCGGCGGAGGACGCCGGTATCGATGTCGTTGACGACGTGGTGACGGGCGGGCATCCACACCGCGTGATTCTGGACTACGCTGACGATAACGACATCGACTGCATCGTGATGGGAACGCACGGACGGCGCGGCCTCGACCGCTACTTACTGGGGAGCGTGACCGAGCGCGTCGTCCGAATGTCCGACGTGCCGGTGTTGACCGTCCACGAACCCGAGGAATGACGCCCTTCTCCCCGTGCTCCGCCCGCTGACGCGACGATTCATGTGTTCTCCCCGCCTAGGTCGTTCGTCATGGCGGTTCCGCTCGTCGTCGCCGTCTTCATCGCGCTGGGTATCGGCGTTCTCATCGGCATCGAACGGGAGTGGAGCGACCCCGGCAACCTGTTCGCCGGGAGCAGAACGCTCCCGCTCATCGCCGGATTCGGTGCGCTCGTACAGGCGTTCTTCCCGTCGCTCCTGCCGATAGCGGTCGTCTTCGTCGCCGGGTTGGTCGTCGCCGCCTACGTCGCCAAGGTGATGACGACGGGCGACATCGGGATGACGACGGCCGTTGCGACGATGCTGACCTTCGTCTACGGCGCGATGGCGACCCACTCCGATACGGGACTCCGACTCGCCGTCGTCCTCGGAACGGTAACGATGGCGCTCCTCGCGGAGAAACGGCCCATCCACGAGTTTGTCGCCCGCCTCAACGAAGCCGAGATGCGGGCGAGCCTGAAGTTCCTCATCGTCGCCCTCGTCGTCTTCCCGCTCCTGCCGCCGGAACGCATCGCCTTTCTGGGCGGCTTGCGCCTCCAGTTCGTCTGGTTGATGGTCGTCTTCGTCTCGGGAATCAGCCTCACGGGATACGTGTTCGCCACGCTCGTCGGGAACGAGGTGGGTTTCGAGGTGACGGGCGTGCTCGGCGGCCTGGTCTCGTCCACGGCGACCGCGGTTTCGATGGCGGGGAACGCGCGGCGCGACCCGTCCCTCGCCGGACTGTGCGGCGTCGCCACGGTCATCGCCTCGTTGACGATGTTCCCGCGGATTCTGTTGGAGGTCCTCGTCGTGAATCCGTCCCTGTTCGTCCCCGTCCTCCTGCCGGTCGTCGGGATGGTCGTCGTCGGCGTGGTGGTTTCCCGGGTGGTCTACAGCGGGGTCAGCGAGGACGTCCCGCTGGAGGCGGATGTGGAGAACCGGTTTCGGCTCTGGCCAGCGCTCCTCTTCGGGCTCTTTTTCGCGGTCGTCCTCGTCGCCACCACAACCGTCAGCGCCGAATTCGGGGCGACGGGCGTGTACTCGGTCGCCATCGTCTCCGGCCTCGTCGACGTGAACGCTATCACGATTTCGCTGAGCAACCTCGCCCGCGGCGGCACCATCTCGACTGCGACCGCGACGAGCGGCATCGTCCTCGCGGCCAGCGTCAACACGGCCGTCAAAATCGGAATCGTCTGGCTGTTCGGAACGCAGCGGTTGGGGCGGTCCGTCGTCGTCTCCCTCGGTGCCGTCACCGCTGTCGGTATCGGTTTCGTCGCGCTGTCGTGAGAGTTCGACGCCGCTACCGCCCACCGCCGTCGAATAGAAACGATCCGTCTCGACCGGAAAGCGAGCGCACCCGTATTCGGCTTTCGTCGTCGGTACCCGAGGTGATGCTTCGAAACGTCGTCGTCGCCGGAACTCGCTTCGGATGGCGGTTTCGTTCCACCTAATTATTATCGTCTTCCATTTCACGCACTGTTTCATCGGGAATCGTATCAGGATTATTTTATATTATTCAAATAAATAAATATAACACGAATCTACTGTCTGTATTATATGTGATGGATGGCAAAAACAGTGGTCGGGAATCGGAAGCAAACGATACAAACGACGGATTCCGTCTCGGTCGTCGTCGTGCGCTTCAATTAAGCGGACTGGGAATCGGAAGCATGGCGATTCCGGGTCTCAGTTCGTCGTCGGTCCGCGCGGCGGAGGAAGATGGGGAGTGTGCCGAGGGGCCGTTCGAACGAACGTACTCCGGAGGGTCGGTGAACTTCGGTCGAATCGCGTCACGACCGAAGCGAACGGCGACGGAAGCGAAAGAGGCGGGGGCCGGGGAACCCGCGAGCGAACGGGAGATAGAAGCGTCGCGGGCACACGGTCAACACGGGCGGCATCGACACGAGCAAAAACACGGCTGGAGGGGCGACGACGAGGGAGAACTGTCCATTCTCACCGAGTACGACGGCGTGAACGCCGAGCAAACGTCGGGCGGTGTCCCCTCCGACTCGCAAATCGCGGCCGGATACGGCAAGGTAATTCACGCGCTCAACACGCAGGTCGCCGTCTTCAACAAGCGGTCCGGGCACAAGGAGCTGTCCGTCCAGCTGAACGACATCTTTGCGCCGGTCATCGACGAACCGGAAGGCGGCTACGTCTACGGCGAACCGTTCGTCTTCGACCCCCGAGCGCGCTACGACCGACGGGAAAACCGATTCGTCGTCGCCGCGGTCCAGTACGAACCCGGCATCACCCAAGACGACGAAATCGTCACCCGCGAGGAGATGGAGGAGCGGGCGGGCGGCGAACCCGGCGAGGGTGAAGAGGGCGAGGACGGCGCGGAGACGGCCGCCGAAACCCTCGAACGGCCGCCACAGGGCTGGTGGCTCGTCGCCGTCTCCCAAACGCCCAACCCGAACGGGGAGTGGAACGTCTATCGGATTCCGCCGCTCGACAACGAGGGGCTGGTCGACTATCCCACGCTCGGATTGGACCGTGACGCCATCTACCTCGCGCAGAACTTCTTCGGCGAGGGCGTGTCGGTGACGATGGTGACGCTTGACAAGGAGGCCATCTACCGCGGACGGGACACCACCGGTTATCACTTCACCGACTTGGACAACCCGAACGTCGAACGGGAGGATTTCACCCTCCAACCGGCGCTTCAACCGTTCTCGGGCGGACAGCACGGGACGTTCTACCTGCTGGATTCCACCTTCCCGAATCCGACGGCGAGCGCGCTCACGATGTGGGAGTTGACCGACCCGCTCGACGACCCGACGCTGGAATGTCACACCGTTCCCGTCGAGGAGTTCGCCTATCCGCCGACCGCCGAGCAACCGGATTCCGAAAAGCTCATCGACACGCTCGGCACGCGGCAGATGAACCTCGATTACAACGACGGGTCGCTGTGGACGGCCCACACCATCGCCTACGACTGGAACGGCGACGGCGAAACGGTCGCCGCCATCAAGTGGTACGAAGTGGACACGCGGACGCGACAAGTCGTCCAGAGCGGCGTGTACGGCGAACCGGGCACGTCGTACTTCATCCCGACCATCCAGTCGGACGGCGATACGACAATCATCACGCACAACGTGAGCGGTCCCGACACGTACCCGAGCATGGCCGTCGCGGGACGAACCGAGTGGTACGACCGGAACAAACTGGAGGATTCTATCGTCGTCGAGGAGGGTAAATCACGATACGATTACGGCGAAGGCGAAGACGTCATGCGCTGGGGCGACTACAACGGTATCTCGGTGGACCCGCACACCGGAACGTTCTGGACGGTGAGCCAGTATTCGCCGGACATCGACATCGACCCCGCCGCGGAGGAGCGCGACCCGTACCACACGCGTATCGCGGAAGTGACGTTCGGCGACGAGTGGGGTCACGGTCACGACGACCGCGACGACCGCGGTCAGTGGGACTGATACGACGGGTCCGAAATCCGGAAAACAACGCTCCGCACTTCCTTCTCGATTCGTTCTCTCTTCGACTCAATCGCCCTCGGAGCGTTCGCTCCGACCGTCGAGTCGTTCGGTTCCCGTCTCGGGACGTTCGCCGTCGGTCTCCGTTCGGTCGTCGTGGGTCCCGATCAGACCGGCGTAGAGACCGGCCCACACGTTCGCTCGCTTCGTTCCGTTTCGTCCGTACATGGTCTCTCACCGAACCCCTTCGTCTCGCGGACGAAGTGATTCTTTAGGCTAACCTAAAAACGTCGGTGGTAATAATCGTTTGGGTGGCCGGGACTCACCCGTTCGTCCCCGTCGCGTCGCGCTCGATGCGGTTGCCGAGGCGGTACACGGCGCGGAGGGCGACCAGCGCGATGGCGATTTCGAGCAGTCCGGTGACCGCGAACGCCGTCGTGAATCCGAGTCGGTCGGCGAGGCCGCCGCCGACGAGGAACCCGGTCAGGAACCCGAGACTTCCGACGGCGTTGAACCCGGCCATGGCGACCCCTCTATCGCTCTCGCCCGCGATGTCGGTCACGAGCGCCATCGTCGCGGGCGAGACGAACGCGCCGCCGACGCCGACCGCGACCATCGCCGCGGCCGCGAGCGGGACGGTCGGTGCGAGGCCCACGGCGACGATGGTGACGCCGTAGCAGACAGACCCGACGACGATGGGGACGAACCGGCCGATGCGGTCGGAGAGTTTGCCCATCGGGTACTGCAACAGGGCGAACGGGGCGAAAAAGAGCATGAGCATCAGCCCCGTCGCGCCCGCGTCGAGACCGAACTCCGATTGGAAGTAGAGCGTCCCGACGAGCGCGAAAAAGCCCGCGGTGAGCCGGTCGATGAATCCGAACGCGTACGGAATCGACAGTTCGGGGCGCTCGCGGAGCCGTTTCAAGGCGGCCGCGGCGGTTCCCCGCGAGGACGAGGGCACGCGGTCGGGTACCGAGCGGGCGAGCACTGCTGTCCCGACCATGAGGACGCTCGCAACGGCGAGCGGCGTCGTCGGGTGAACCTCGGCGAGTTGGCCGCCTATCGGCGCACCCATCGCGGTTCCGAGGCCGATGGCGATTCCGGCCGCGCCCATGTTCCGCCCGTGGCCACCCCGGAGGTCCATCAACATCGTCATCGAGAGCGAGAACGCCGCGATGGTCGCCGCCCCCTGCACCACGCGGAGTGCCAGCACCCCGCCGAACGGGACGCCCAGCGCCGGTGCCAGCGCGAGCGCGGCGTACCCGGCCGCCGCGCCGACCGCACCGAAAACGACGAGCGGAACGCGGGTTCCGAGACGGTCGCTCAGGTGGCCCCAGATTCCGGCACACACCACGAACGCGGCGAACTCGGTGACCAGAAACCACGTCCCGCCGTCGAGTTGTTCGCCCGCCCCGAGGTGGACCACGAGGTCCGGAACGCCGGGATAGAGGAGCACCTGTGCGAGCAGTACCGCCCAAATCACGGCGGCGAGACGGACGCGCTCGCCGCGCACGCTACGGACGCCATCCATCACCTGCGTCATCGTTCCGAATTGGGAGTACGCCCGGAAAACGGTATCTACATCGTCGCACCCCGGCGGCCGCGGCGCTCCGTCAGTTCACCACGCGCTTTTCGAGCAGGAGTCCGACGCCGAACCCGACCAACACGCTCGCGCTGGCGTAGCGGAGGAGGTCCCGGACGACGGCGCGTTCGAGTATCACCCGCCGCGCGCGACTGGAGAACGTCGCCAACGCCGCCTGATAACAGAAGCCGAGACAGCCGAACAGGACGCCGAGCGTGAATATCTGGACGGGGGCGTTCCCGCTCGATTCGACGAACTGCGGGAGGAAGGCGAGGAAGAACACGGCGACCTTCGGATTGCTGACGTTGATGACGAACGCCTGACGGAACGATTCGGCGTGCGATTGCGTTTCCCCGTCCGAGGCGATGTCGAACTCGTCTCGATTCCTGAACGTCGTCACGCCGAGATAGAGGAGGTACGCCGCGCCGACGAGTTTGACGGCGGTGAACGCGAGGGCCGACGCCTTGAGGAGGGCGGACAGACCGAGGACGGCGGCGGTCGTGTGAACGAGACACCCCGTGGACGTTCCCGCGGCGGCCATCACCCCGGCGGTTCGGCCATCGCTGATGCTCCGTTTCAGCGTGTAGATGCTGTCCGGTCCCGGTGCGACGTTCAGCGCGAGCGCGGCCGGAACGAAGGCTACGAGAACGCCCGTATCGACCATACGAAAGGAATGGGAACGACGGAGATAAACGCTGGGTCGTTGGCAAATCACGGGGTCATCCACGACGACCGGGCGCGGAAGGAAGCCACAAAAGCCACCACGGTGGACGAATTTGTGTAATTACAGGCCATGTCACGAACCGAGTCGGACGACCAGTTGGGTTTCGAGGGCAACGTCGATTACCTCGGACGCGCTATCCGGGCGCTCGTCCCCAGTGGGTCGCCCGGCGGAGCGTCGCGGTTTCCGTCTCGGTTCCCGAGGCGCGGTACGCCGTCGGCGACGAGATTCCAATCTCCGTGACGTTCGAGAACCGGAGTCCGTTCCCCGTCGTCGTCGAAACCCCGCGCCAGCGCCTCTGGGCGTGGGAGGTGGACGGCGAACTCGAAGCCAGCGACGAAGCCTACTACGTCCGAAACCGTCCGAACGCCTTCTACTTCCGGGCGCGGGAGAAAAAGCGGACCACCGTGACGTGGGACGGGCGATTCGAACGAACGGACGAACCCTCCCGTCGTCCCGCCGACCCCGGCGAGTACACGGTCGCCGCGTACCTCGCCACGGGGGACGAACAGCCGCGGGACGAGACGACCGTCACGATTCGATAGCTACTGCTGGATTCCGTCGAGCACGTCGTCCCGGTGACGGTGACAGGCGGCGTCGTGCGGTGCGGTTCCGTACTCCGTCGGCACCTGATACTCGGGGACCTGTCTCGCACAGATGCTCTTCTCCGCGAACGACTCGCTCAGCAGGTCCGTCGCGCCGTCCCAGTCGCCGTTCACGATGCGACCGGCCGCGTCGTCCACGATTCGTCCCGCGTCGCCGTGCGGTTTCTCGCCGTCGAAGTAGCGATTTTCTATCTCTTCCTTCGTCGTCGGTTCGAACGACCGCCGCTGGACTTCCCGAAGGAACGCCCGCGTGTTTTCCCACTCCTCGCGGGAGAGGTCGTACTCCTTCGGCGCGATGAGCTTCGGACACCGGGTTCGGAAGCGACACCCGGACGGCGGGTCGATGGGACTCGGTACGTCGCCTTCGAGGACGCCGCGGGTCCCCTCCAGTCGCGGGTCGGGAACGGGAATCGACTCCAACAGGGCCTGCGTGTAGGGATGCTGCGGATTCTCGTACAGCTCTTCTTTCTCCGCGAGTTCGACCAACTGTCCGAGGTACATCACCGCCACGCGGTCGGAGATGTGGCGGATGACGGAGAGGTCGTGGGCGATGAACAGGTACGTCAGGCCGAACTCGTCCTGCAGCGACCGCATGGTGTTGAGCACCTGCGCCTGAATGGAGACGTCGAGAGCGGTGACGGGTTCGTCACAGACGATGAAGTCCGGGTTCACGCTCAAGGCGCGCGCCAGATTCACCCGCTGTCGCTGCCCGCCGGAGAAGGCGTGCGGATGCCGGTTGTAGTGTTGCGGGTCGAGACCGACCTTTTCGAGCAGTTCGCGCGCCCTCGCCTCCCGTCCCTCGGAATCGTACATCCCGTGGGCCTTCATCGGCTCCTCGACGATGGGACCGATTTTCATCCGCGGGTCGAGCGAGGACTGCGGGTCCTGGAATATCATCTGGACGTCCTTGCGCTGGGACCGAAGCCCCTCCCCGTCCAACGCGGTCAGGTTCTCGCCCTTGAAATACACCGTCCCGTCGGTCGGTTCGACCAGCCGAAGAATGGCCCGCGCGAGCGTGCTCTTGCCACATCCCGACTCGCCGACGAGGCCGAGCGTTTCGCCCTTTCGAATGGTGAACGACACGTCTTCGACGGCGCGGACCGGCTTTTGCTCCCCGAACACCCCCGACAGGAAGCCGCCGCTGTCGGTGAAATATTTCGTGAGGCCGTCCACTTCGAGCAGCGGTTCGCCCATCTTCGGTTCCTCGTCGGCCACTTTTTCCGTCGCCATCGAATCACTCACGGTCAGTCACCCTCCTGCGGGTCGGTGACGACATCACCCGTGATACCCGTCTCGGCGCGAATCTCGATGGGGTCGCTGAACTCGTAGCCCACGTCGAAGGCGTCGTGTTTCACGCACGCCGCCTTGTGCGTGTTTTCGCCCTGGTCCGACACCTCCCGACAGTCGGGGTGGACCTCCGTGCAGATCTCGCGGGCGTCGGGACAGCGGGTGTGGAACCGACAGCCGCGCGGCGGGTCGATGGCCTCGGGCATGACGCCCCGAATCGGATTCAATTCCTCGACGGTCTGGTCGGGGCGGGGCATGGAGTCCAACAGCGCCTCGGTGTAGGGGTGTTTCGTGTCGTAGAACAGGTCGTCCACGGTCGCCTGCTCGACGATTTCGCCGAGGTACATCACGTTCACGCGGTCACAGAGTTCGGCGACGACGCCCATGTCGTGGGTGACCCAGATAAAACTCGTGTCGTACTTGCCCTGTAGCTCGTCCACGAGCGAGAGGATTTGGCCCTCGACGGTCACGTCGAGCGCCGTCGTCGGTTCGTCCGCGATGATGAGACTCGGCTCGCAGGCCAGCGCCATGGCGATGAGCACGCGCTGGCGCATCCCCCCGGAGAACTGGTGGGGGTAGTTGTCGTACCGTTCTACCGGTTCCGGGATGCCCACCTCGCGGAGCATGTCGATAGCCTCCTCCTTGGCCTCGCTCTTCGAGAGGCCGCGGTTGAGTTTGATGAACTCCCGAAGTTGGTCGCCCACCGTGAACACGGGGTTCAGGCTCTCCATCGGGTCTTGGAAGATGATGGCGATTTCGCGGCCGCGAATCCGTCGGCGCATCTCGTCGTTCGAGAGCATCTCGTCGCGTTGGCGGAGTTCGCCGTCCGGACCTTCTTCGAGGCCGAACAGCACCTCGTCGCGGAACCGAACCTCGCCGCCGACGATTTCGCCGGGCGGGTCGATGAGGCGCAAGATGCTCTGTGCGGCGACGCTCTTTCCGGCCCCGGATTCGCCCACGAGGCCGACGATTTCGCCTTCCTTTACGTCGAAGGAGATGCCGTCCACCGCGCGGACGACGCCCTCCTCGGTGAAAAACTGCGTCTTCAGGTCGTCGATGTGTAACAGTGTATCAGTCATGGTGTCTCCGTCAGTTCTTGATTCGCGGGTCGAGCGCGTCCCGCAGGCCGTCACCGAGCAGGTTGAACCCCATCACGGTGACGAGGATGGCGAGTCCCGGCCAGAGGCTGAACCACGGGTCGGGAAGCATGTAGCCGCGCGATTGACTCAGCATCTGCCCCCACGACGGCGTAGGGGGCTGTGCGCCGAACCCGAGGAACGAGAGTCCTGCGACGATGAGGATGCTGATGCCGACCTGCAACGTCGCCTGCACGAGGACGGGTGCGAAACTGTTGGGAATCACGTGCCGGAGGATGATGTTCCGGTCGCGGACGCCCGCCGCTCTCGCCGCCTCGATGTACTCTTCCTCCCGGACGCTGACCACCCGCGACCGAATCAGGCGGGCGAACACCGGAATCGTCGTGATGCCGACGCCGATCATGGCGAACGTCAGGTCGCGGCCGAACGCGGCCATGAACGCGATGACCAGCACGAGGAACGGAATCGCGTACAGCGTCTCGGCAACGCGCATCAGCACGTCGTCTACCCATCCGCCGTGATAGCCCGCGACGGCACCGACGAGCGTCCCGCATATGAGACCGAATCCAGTCGAGACGATGCCGACTTGCATGGCGATTCGGGAGCCGTAGACGAGTCGGACGAGGATGTCTCGACCGCGGTGGTCGGTTCCGAGCGGGTACTCCCACAGTCCGGGGCCGAACGTGTTGCTCGTCCACGCCGGGGGACGCAGAATCTTGGCGTTCGACGGGTCGTTCACCGGGTTGTGCCAGAAGCTACTGATGATGGCGTAATCGAAGAGCTTCGCGTCTATCCACGCGAAGACCGCGACCACGAAGATGAAGCCGATGATGTAGAACCCGAGCCGCGCGGTCGTGTCCTTGCGTATCTGGCTGAGCGTGTATCGCCATCCGACGCGGGCTTCGACTTTCCCCCCGTCGTCAGCCTGTTCGTTCCTGCTCGCGTTGCGAACGTCCGTCGAACTTGCTTCTCCTGTTCCCATCTTAGTCCACCTCGTCGTAGGTCACTCGCGGGTCGATGTACGCGTACGAAAGGTCGGTTATGACGACGCCCAGGATGAACGTCAGACCGAAGAATATCGTCGTCCCCATGACCAGCGGGTAGTCCTGATTGTTGATCGCCGTGATGATGAGCCGCCCCATTCCGTTGATGTTGAACACGGTTTCGGTCAGCACCGCCCCGCCGAGCGCCGACGTGAGTTGCAGGCCGACGACGGTGATGACGGGGAGTTGTGCGTTTCGAAACGCGTGCTTTCGGACGATGGTGCGCTCCGCGACGCCGTAGGCGCGCGCCAGCTTCACGTACTCCTGTTGGAGCACTTCCAGCATGGACGACCGTTCGATTCGCGTGATAGCGGCCATCTGGAGCGTTCCGAGCGAGAGCGTCGGGAGCAACAGGTGGGTGAACGTCTGCCAGAGCACGTCGCCCCGGGAGGACGCCCCCTCGACCGAACTCGGACTCGCCCACGGGAGCACCAGCCCCGTCGCCGGAAGCCAGTTCAGGTAGTACGCGAAGATGATGATGAGCATCAGTCCGATCCAGAACGACGGCGTGCTGACGCCGATGAGGGCGACGACGCGGGACACGTGGTCGGTCGGTTTGTTGCGTCGTTTGGCCGAGACGATGCCCAGCGGAATGGCAGCGACGAGTGCGAACGTGAAACTCGACAGCATGAGCAGGAGCGTCACCGGCAGTCGCTCCATTATCTTCTGCGTCACGGGAACTCCGTAGTAGATGCTCTGGCCGAGGTTCCCCTGCGCGACCGAGACGAGGTAGTTCACGTACCGCACCGGAAGCGGTTGGTTCAGCCCGTACTGTGCGCGTATCTCTTGGACCATCTGTGCGCTCGGCGAGGGTCCGAGCATTATCTGCACCGGGTTGCCCGGAATCGCGTTCGTCAACAGAAACGTTATCGTGACGATGCCGATGAGGACGGGGATGGCCTGCAGCAAGCGTCGAATCGTATAGCGGAAGATTCCCATTGTATTGTCGGTGAGTCGTATCGAAACGGGGGTCGAGCTACTGCGCCCCGATGGACACGTTGGTGTAGCTCGTCGAGAGAACGAAACTCAACAAGGGATGCGCCATGAACCCGTTCACGTCCTGTTTGACCCCGAAGCTGTTTTTCAAGTTGTACGACGGCAGGTGCGCCCGGTCGTTGAGCAACTTGGTGATGGCGTTGCTGTACAGTTTCTTGCGTTCGGCGTGGTTCGCGGTTTTCCGCGCCTGCTGGACCTGTTTGTCCACGCCCGTGTAGTAGGTGCCGTCGGTCGTCCCGTGGGCCGACTTCGTGAAGAAGTAGTACAGGAAGTCGTCGGGGTCCGGACCGCCGGACCAGCCCAGCGTGTACATGTTGTAGTCGCTCGGTTTGCCCGAGACGTACTTATCGAGGAACGCACCCCAGTCGAGGCGCTGGACGTTGGCGTTGTATCCGGCTTCCTTCAGCCCGTTCGCCACGGTGACGCCGAGTTGCTGGCGCTTGTCGTCCGGCGGAACGATGATATTGGCGTTCCAGTTGTCCGGAACCTTGTCCGAACTGTCCAGCATCTCCTTTGCCTTGTCGATGTTCTTGTTGTGGGGAATCTTCTTCCACTTCTCCAGCGGGAAGCCCCACTGCTTCGATAGTTGTTCCGGCAGCGGGCTGTACTGGCGGACGCCGGTCGGTTCGACGAAGTTCGACACGGCCTGGTCCATGTTGAAGCAGTAGTCGATGGCCTCCCGAACCTTGGGGTCCGTCGTCGGACCCTTCTTGCAGTTGAAGGCCAGATAGAAGTACCCCATCCCGAGTTTGGACGCGATGGACGCGTCGTTCATGTTCTCGACCTGCTTCCAGAGCTTCGGCGGAATCTCCTCGATAACGTCGTTTTCCCCGGTCTGCAGGCTCGTGAGTCGGGTCGTCGGTTCCTCGACCGGCACGAACTTGACCTCGGAGAGGTTCGGTTCCGGCTTGCCCCAGTAGTTATCCCAGCGCTTGATTCTGGCGAAGTTGCCCTCCTGCCAGCCGTCGAATTTGAACGGACCGGAGCCGACGGGATTCTTCTTGTTGAACTTCTTTTTGTTCTTCTCCCGGACCTTCTTCGGGACGATGGAAGCGGTCAGGATGTTCATGAACGGCCCGTACGGATATTTCAGATCGAACTTGACCTTTCGATCTCCCATCGGCGTGACGGTGTCTATCATCGTGTACGTGGCCGCGTTCTCCGTCTCCTCCTTGACGGGTGCTTCGAAGGAGTACTTCACGTCCTCGGGCGTCATGGAGTCCCCGTTCTGGAACTTCACCCCCTTTTGCATCTCGACGATGTACGTCTTTCCGTTGTTCTTCACCGTCGGTTCCCCGGTTGCGATGTGGGGGACGATTTCGATGCCCGAGTTGTACGTATACAGCCCCTCGAACACGCGGTCCGATACCTGTTGGGATGGGACGTCGTTGAGGACGATGGGGTCGAATTCGAGCGGACTTTTGACCTGCGCGAGGTTCAGTTTTCCGCCACCGCCTCCGCCCTGTTGACTGCCTGTACAGCCAGCGAGCGCCGCGGCACCGGTTGCACCGAGGCCCTGTAGAAGCCGTCGTCGCTTTATCGAGTCTGGTATGGTGCTTTTTTTCGTCATGTGTTCTGTGATTCGTTGGTGGGTTCGCCGCTCGTCCGCAGTCCGCGGATATGAGCAACTGTCGAATCTTTTTTACTGAGCCAATCATTGTTATTGGGTGCCTGAAACGTGTGGTCGAAATCGGTAAGCACGGCCTACGACGTTCATTCCGATACTAGTATTCGATAGAATATGTCGCTGATGTGGAACTGAATCCCGGAAAAGAATCACTCGCATCGTCGTAATTATTCTCCATTCTTGTTGCTATTATGATTAAATTTCGGGGCATGTGTCGAAGCGAGGAAAATTTCGGCCAACACAACCGACGACTCGACACCCGGGCGTCCGCTCACTTCGTCCGAGTGAACTCGGACCGGAGCGCCCACGTATCGCCGGAAACGAAGGGAGAGCCGGGACGACCGGCACCTCGCCAGAGCGCATCGATGGGGTCACTCAACGCCTCCCGCACGTCCACGTCGTAGTTTTCGAACGTGACCGGAAACGGAGCGAGTATTCTTTCATTAATAATGTTATTCTTCTCGGTCACTCCCTCGACGGCCGTCGCGTCACCCGCTTCCTTCCCGCTCGCATCGAGGCGAAGCCCGTCCGTGCCGAACACGCTGAGTGCGACGTGAACCGGAGCCATACGCTGGTGGTAGGCGAGAACGCGCAGATACCGACGGATGCACCGCGTCAGTCCGAGTTCGAGGGTTCGACCGTCGAGTCGCGGTGCGTCGGATTCCGACGACTCGAACGGAATCGCCGAGACGGACTCGACGACGCCGTTCGAAAAGAGGTGCGCGTAGCCCGCGGGGGCGTCGCGTTCGTCGGCCTCGACGACGGCCCCGAACCCGTCGCCGGTCCACGACCCGCGCGCGCCGTCTCGCCCGAGGACGGGGAGCTGTTCCGGCCGCGACGGGTCGGCCTCCGGCAGAACGCTGTGCCCCCCGAGGTCGATGGCGTAGCCGTCGTCGTAGACGCCGGTGGGGACGACGTGGACGACGATGCCCCGCGGCGACTCGAAGTCGAAGTACCCCCTGCCGTCGATGACGGTTTCGAGTCGTCGCTGATGGAGCGCCGTCGCTTGCTCGTTCGACCCACCGGCGTACTTCGCCGCCATAACCGCGTCTCGATAGCTCATTCGCTACCGTTGCAAATCCGCGAAGACGGTTAAGTGGACTGATAGACCAGTTCGGGATGTCGTCCATCCGAACAGTATTTGTTTTCTCAGTGGTTGTCCCGAAACGTGAGCGACTTCAGCCCTCCTTCGAACTCTCTTCTCCCCTCGTCTTCCTCCCGTCGGCGCTTCCTCGGTGTCGTCTCGGCCGCCGTCGCGGGCACGCTCGGTGGCTGTAGCGCCGTCTATCCCGCCGCCACGACGACGGTTTCGAACGACGACTGGCCGCTCGTCGGGTGCGACTCGGCGGGAAGCGGCTACAAACCGGACGGACTCTCGCTCCGGTCGAAACCCGACGTTCGTTGGAAACGAACGCCGAAGAACGTGTTCGGAACGCCGTCGTCGCCGCTCGTCTACGACGGGACGGCCTACACCGCCACCCGTGACCTCCTCGCCGTGGACGTGGCCGACGGCACGGCGCGGACGCTGCTCTCGGAGTTCCACGGGCAGTTTCCCGCCATCGCGGCCGACACCGCCTACCGCAACGAGACGGTGATTTCGACCGACGGACGGCGCGTCTCCGCGGTCAACCCGTCGCCGGACCTCCGCGGCGAGCTTCGATATCGGTGGCGGACGCCCGCGCCGGAGTCGTCTTTCGCGTCGTCGTTCTTCCCGTCGAGCGACGGGTCGCCGCCGGTGGTCGCGGACCGGGTTCGAGGACCGCGCGTGGCGCGTCGGCGAGGGACGCTCCACGTCGGCTTCCAGTCGTTGTCCGCGTTTCGCGCACAGACGGACGTGTACCGTCGCCTCGCGCGCGAGACGACCCTCGACGTCCACATCTACGGGCGGGCGGACTGGCAACCGCCGCGTATTCGAAACACGACCTATCGTGCAGAAAGACGGGCGAAATCGGTTCGGTGTGGTTCATCGTCTACGACGGCGGCGGTGACGACCGGCAAAAATGCGCGCTGGTTGCCGAGGAGCGCGACGAGGGGCGATTTTTCGGCTTTTGGACCTACCCCTCGACGGTCGACGACCTCCGTACCCACCTCGAACGGACGTACGGGTGAGCAGAGAGCCGTCGCGGCGTTCGGCGACGGTCCCCGATTACCGATTTCGGACGACGGGATACAGCGCCCCCAACACCAGTCGAAGACGGCGTGACCCATCAAACTGGTCGGGTTGACGTTCGGGACGGGAGGTGCCATCGGAAAGCCGACCGCCTGCAACCAGACGGGCATGACGAGGACGGCCGCGACGACCCAGAGCAGGACGCCGTACCCGACGCCGACCAGCGCGGACGTTCCGACCGAATCCGTCAGCGTTCGAAAGCGCGGCGTCGTCGCGATCGCGGCGAACACGACGCCGAAGATAGCCGCGTTTACCATGTGAATCACCCATCCGGCAAATCCACCTTCGAGTCCCCAGAGGGCGGGAATAGCGTGTTCGATGACCGGCCGCATCTGCACCGTCAGCATGACGCCCATCACCGCCCCCGCGACGAGTCCCGAACCGACGCCCGCTTGCCACGCACCGTCCGTATTCGCTGCCGTTTCCGCCGTTCGTTCTGTCGCTGTTTCGGTTGCCATCACCCGTTACTACCGCGAATCGGGATAAGTCGATTTGGCGTGCATCCCGGTTCCGTGCAGCTCGTTACCCGACCCGTCGGCGCGGTGTTCGGCCTTCGTCTCCTCCCCGTCGCCGGAATCGCCGCGGTATGGCTCGCCTCGTTGACGGCGACCGCGGCCGCGGTCACCGCCGTCGTCGCCCTCGTCGATGGCGATTCCGTCTCGCCGCGTGACGTCGCGTCGGTAACCGCCTATCTCGCCGGTCTGCTGGCCGTCCTCTCGTTGGTGGCCGCGACGGGCGCGGCGTTCGGGTTCGTCGGGAAGCTCGCCGCTTTCCTCGCTTTCGTGTTCGTTTCGGTGCGGCTGTTTCCCGCGCCGGTTCTGGTGGCCCGGGGAGCATCGATACGGAACGCGGTTCGGCGGAGTTCCGCCGCGGTGTCCGGCCACGGTGTGTCGGTCCTCGGATTTTCCGTGCTCGTCGGGACGTTCCAGTTCTGGCTCGGAAGCCTTCCGCTGCTCGACGCGCCCAGCACGTCCCTATCGCTCCGAGTGGCGCTCGGGACGTTCCTCGCGGTCGCTGTTTTCCCACCGTTGGCGACGCTCGGAGCGGTTCGGGTGGCGGCGCTCGCGTCCGACGAGTGAGTCACTCGCCGAACTCGTCGATTCGACCGTGGACGTACGCACACCACTCGTCGAGCGTTCGGTGCATGAGCGCTTTCGCCTCCGACAGGGGCGTCGGTTCGTGGCGATAGACGTGCCCTCCGCCGTCGAGGAGGTGGCGGCGTCTGCTCGCCAACCCCTTCTCGCGCAGGGTCGCAAGCGACCGCGAGACGTTGCTTCGGTCGCGGCCGGTCGTCCGCGCCAACTCCTCGGTCGTGCTGTTCGGACGCTCTAAGAGCGCCAGATAGGTTCGACTCTCGTGCGGTTGGATTGAGAACACGCAGGTCAACACGTCTTCGAACCCCGGCTCATCCGCGAGCATCAGGCTTCGGAATCGTTGTGGGTCGGGGTCGTTCATGAGTGAGCAGACCACACGAACGACGATAAACGTCCCAGTTACCTTCAACTCACCCCGGTCGTGCATTCCCGACGCACGTGCGTCCCGACCGCACGCACGCCAAATCGACTTATCCCGATTCGCGGTAGTAACGGGTGATGGCAACCGAAACAGCGACAGAACGAACGGCGGAAACGGCAGCGAATACGGACGGTGCGTGGCAAGCGGGCGTCGGTTCGGGACTCGTCGCGGGGGCGGTGATGGGCGTCATGCTGACGGTGCAGATGCGGCCGGTCATCGAACACGCTATTCCCGCCCTCTGGGGACTCGAAGGTGGATTTGCCGGATGGGTGATTCACATGGTAAACGCGGCTATCTTCGGCGTCGTGTTCGCCGCGATCGCGACGACGCCGCGCTTTCGAACGCTGACGGATTCGGTCGGAACGTCCGCGCTGGTCGGCGTCGGGTACGGCGTCCTGCTCTGGGTCGTCGCGGCCGTCCTCGTCATGCCCGTCTGGTTGCAGGCGGTCGGCTTTCCGATGGCACCTCCCGTCCCGAACGTCAACCCGACCAGTTTGATGGGTCACGCCGTCTTCGGACTGGTGTTGGGGGCGCTGTATCCCGTCGTCCGAAATCGGTAATCGGGGACCGTCGCCGAACGCCGCGACGGCTCTCTGCTCACCCGTACGTCCGTTCGAGGTGGGTACGGAGGTCGTCGACCGTCGAGGGGTCGTAGGTCCAAAAGCCGAAAAATCGCCCCTCGTCGCGCTCCTCGGCAACCAGCGCGCATTTTTGCCGGTCGTCACCGCCGCCGTCGTAGACGATGAACCACACCGAACCGATTTCGCCCGTCTTTCTGGCACGATAGGTCGTGTTTCGAATACGCGGCGGTTGCCAGTCCGCCCGCCCGTAGATGTGGACGTCGAGGGTCGTCTCGCGCGCGAGGCGACGGTACACGTCCGTCTGTGCGCGAAACGCGGACAACGACTGGAAGCCGACGTGGAGCGTCCCCTCGCCGACGCGCCACGCGCGGTCCTCGAACTCGCGGCTCGTCGCCAGCATCTGGCGACGGTCGAACGACGAGAACAGGGTCCGGTCGAGCAGCGCCAGCAGGTCGCGGAACGCGGACGGGTCGAACTCGTCGCTCCACGGGACGCGGACGGGCGGCGTGAGAAACTCTCGAAGCGACGTCAGTCCGATTGCACCCTTGAATCCGTCGCGGTCGCGGATGACGAGGAACTCGTCCGGGCCGACGCCCCGAAGCCGATTGTACCGCACCGTGACGTTTTTCGTTTCGAACTCGTCGGCGATGTCGGTGGACGGGTCCTCGCTGTAGACGACGAGCGTCTTTCGGTTGCGTTCCACGTCGGCGATGGTCTCCCGAACGTCCTGCCCGCGCTCGGCGAGGTGGGATCCGCCGTCGCGCTCCCATGCCGCCGACGGCCGACCACGATGGTGTCGTACTCCGTCATTCGTTTCCACCCTGTCCGCCGGTGACAATGAACGTGGGGGTCCGACGTCACGCGAGGGGTGGGCGCCGCCGCGGAACCGACGTCCCGCCGTCACCGAGTTGAACCGGCGATTTCGTTGTCCCAATTCCGCGAATCGTCCGAAAAATGGCCGTTCGGCGGACCGATACAGGTAAACCTGCGAGGTGAATATCGAGTGAAAACGGCCGCTTGGCGGTCGTGATACCGTGACGGAACAGACCGACTACTTCGACGACAGAATCGCGGACGCAATCCTCCACGGCTCGCCCTACGAGCGACTGCGCGTCCGACGGAACAGCCTCTTCGACCAACGTATCTCGACGAAACTGGCGTGGCAGAGCGTCGTGCTCCTCGCGCTCTCGCTCGTCGGACCGATAACGCTCGGCTATTCGAATCGGTCGCGGCGCTATTTCCGGGCGGGACGCCGCTTACGTCCTCGCCCATCATCCTGATGCCCGGCGTGCTCGGCGACCGGGAGGCGCTGCGGGGAGTACGAGTCCTCTCCGCTCGAATCGTACCCGGCGATCCCGCCTTCCGTAGCATGTGGACGTGCTCGTGGCGTAGTTCCGTAATCAACCGGTTCGGTCGTCCGGCGTCGCATTCGGTACTCGCTCGCGTAGAGCCACCCGGTGAGGACGTCGGCCAGTTCGTCCATCGAAACCCGGTCCCACTCCATCAGCGCGTAGACGGCGTACCGACGGCGACGGCTCGCTAACGCTCGGTACACGTCGTCGTCGAGCGACGGGTCGAGGAGATGTCGTACAGCGTGTCCTCCGTGTCGCCATCCCGATTCCTCCATGCTCACACCCACGCCGTGAACGTCAGTAAGCGTTCCGTCCGGCCCGCTATCGCATTCGGGTATCGAGCAGGCGACTCGCCGTAAAGAGCATGACGCTCCCGACGAAGGCGACGGTCGAGACGGCCAGCACGCTCAGTCCGGTCCCGGACGTGTCGAACGGTCCCTGCGCTCCGGCGGTCGTGTACTGTTGAATCGTCTCCACTCCGGCGTACCCGAGGAGGAAGAACGCTACCGTTATCGTGAGGAGCAGCGCGCCGCCGATGAGGCCGTAGAACGACGCCATCTCCTCGACGCTCAGGAGTTGACGCATCCGGCGCGTGCTGAGGTCCGACTCGTTGGTGAGGACGGTCGCCGCGACGGCGACGTGTCCCGCCGCCGCGCCCGCTTCGAGGAGGAGGACGAGCACGCCGGGCATCAGGATGATGGGCGAGGACGTAAGCGGCGTCCCGCCCGGAAATAGCGCCGCGACCGATTCCGAATAGCCGAGCGTTATCGGTCCGACGAGCGAGAGCGCGAGGAGCACGACGCTCTGCCACGCCAGTTTCGTCGAGATACGTTGGTCGAAGAGGCTGTTCCGTCGGACGCGCAGTCGCTCGT
This sequence comes from Haladaptatus sp. W1, assembly GCF_001723155.1. Taxonomy (NCBI): domain Archaea; kingdom Methanobacteriati; phylum Methanobacteriota; class Halobacteria; order Halobacteriales; family Haladaptataceae; genus Haladaptatus; species Haladaptatus sp. W1. The sequence goes on along the minus strand of NZ_MEIH01000410.1, from coordinate 5,108 downwards.
AGGGCGAGCCGTGGAGGATTGCGTCCGCGATTCTGTCGTCGAAGTAGTCGGTCTGTTCCGTCACGGTATCACGACCGCCAAGCGGCCGTTTTCACTCGATATTCACCTCGCAGGTTTACCTGTATCGGTCCGCCGAACGGCCATTTTTCGGACGATTCGCGGAATTGGGACAACGAAATCGCCGGTTCAACTCGGTGACGGCGGGACGTCGGTTCCGCGGCGGCGCCCACCCCTCGCGTGACGTCGGACCCCCACGTTCATTGTCACCGGCGGACAGGGTGGAAACGAATGACGGAGTACGACACCATCGTGGTCGGCGTCGGCGGCATGGGGAGCGCGACGGCGGCCCACCTCGCCGAGCGCGGGCAGGACGTATTGGGACTCGAACGCTACGACGTACCGCACTCGATGGGGTCGTCCCACGGCCTGACGCGAATCATCCGAAAGGCGTACTACGAACACCCGGATTACGTCCCGCTGCTCGAACGCGCCTACGAGCTGTGGGACGAGTTGGACGCGACCCATTCGACGCAACTGCTCCACAAAACCGAGTGCGTCGTCGCCGGACCCGAGGGAAGCGAGAAGGTCGCCGGTGCGCGCAAATCGGCCGAGGAGCACGGCTTGGAACACGAACTGCTCTCGGGTGCGGAACTCGGCGAGCGCTATCCGGGCTACGATCTGCCCGACGAGTTCGTCGCGGTCGTCGAACCGGACGGCGGGTTCCTCCACGTCGAGCAGTGCGTCGTCGCCCACGTGAACGCGGCCCACCGACACGGCGCGGAGATTCACGCGCGGGAGGGCGTCCTCGACTGGGAGCCGACCGCCGACGGCGGCGTCCGCGTCGAGACGGCAGAAGACAGCTACACCGCCGACACGATGGTCGTAACGGCGGGCGCGTGGGCCGCGAACCTGCTCCCCATGCTGGAGACGGAGGCGGTGCCGGAGCGACAGGTCTTGGGGTGGTTCCAGCCCGAACATCCCGAGCGGTTCCAGCCCGATTCGTTCCCCGTCTTCATCGTGGAGTGTGAGGTGGGCTACTTCTACGGCTTCCCCGAGTACGGCGTGCCGGGGTACAAGATCGGCAAGTACAACCACTTCCACGAGGAGGTGGACCCGGACGACGTGGCCGAACCGACGCCCGGCGACGAGCGTGTCCTCCGGGATTTCACGGAGCGCTACTTCCCCGACGCGGCGGGACCGACGATGCGCTTGGAGACCTGCATGTTCACCAACTCGCCGGACGAGCACTTCATTATCGACACGCTTCCGGACCACCCGCAGGTCGTCGTCGGGGCCGGGTTCTCGGGCCACGGCTTCAAACTGTCGAGCGTCGTCGGCGAGATTTTAGCGGACCTCGCCATCGACGACGAGAGTCGCCACGACATCGACCTGTTCTCGCTCGACCGGTTCTGAGAACGGCTGGCGGGTCGGTGAAACGACCCGCTCCACTGCCCGATTCGAATCCCGTACTCGAATCCCTTACTCGAACCGCGTCACGCTGAACGTCTCGATATCGACGGACTCGCCCCGCATTTCGTCCGCGACCAGTTTGCCGCTGTACGGCCCGAGTTGCAGACCCGTCGCACCGTGGCCGGTCGCCAGATGAACGCCTTCGACGGTCGGAACCGCGCCCAACACGGGGAGTTGGTCGGCGGAGCGCGGGCGAAGCCCGACGCGAACCTCGTCGATTTCCGCGTCGGCGAGGCCGGGCGCGACGCGGAGCGCCTCGCCCAGCACTTCGTGGACGCCCGCGGCCGTCGCGTGGGGTTCGAACCCCGACCCGACCTCGCGGGTCGCGCCGACAGCCACGCGGTTGTCCGGCCACGGGACCATGTAGTGGCCGTGGAACGGGCTGAGGATGGGCCACGACGACGTGTCCGTCTCGCCCAAATCGAGGTGGATGATCTGACCGCGCTGGGGTTCGACGGGAATCGACACGCCGAGCGACTCCGCGAAGCGGGGCGACCACGCGCCACCGGCGACGGCGACCGCATTCGCTTCGTACCGCCCGCCGTCCGCGGTTTCGACGCCCGTGACCGCGCCGTCCTCGTGGTCGATTCGGGTCACGTCCCCGTCGAGGACGGTGAGCCCGTGGCTTTCCCCCGCCCGGAGCAACGCGCCGGTGAACGTCCGGGCGTCCACCCGAGCGGCCCCGTCGTAGGCGCGACACCGGCGGGTTTCGGCCAGCGCGGGGTACCGCGATTGCGCCACCGACGACGAGATTTCTTCCGTCGTTCCGGGCGCTGGCTGATCGTACTTCTCCTGTCGCTCCCGAATCCGTTCGGATGCCGCGTCGTACTCCGGTACTTCGTCCTCGTCCACTGCGACCGAGAGCAGAGGACAGTCGGAGTAGCCCGTCTTCCCGCCCTGTTCGTTTTCGAGGTGCTCGACCAGTTCGGGGTAGTACGCCGCCGCTTCGAGCGCGAACTCGAACCACCGGTCCGAGGCCGTTCGACTGCTGGTCGCGGGCGAGATGATTCCGGCACCGGCGTCGGTCGCTCGTCCGGTATCGTGGCGGTCGACGAGGAGCGTGTCCACGTCTTCCCGTGCGAGGTGGTACGCGACGGAGGCGCCGACGATTCCGCCTCCGACGACGATTGCATCGTGCATGACCGGCCATTGAGCGTCCACCACCTCGTTCCTATGGGTACCGACAATCCGGAACGCTGGTGCGTCGGTCGAATGACCCGAAACCGGCCGCTACCGCGTCGGTAGTCCAGTACTCTTCAGTAGAGAATGGTATGATTTAGTGAGAAATAGTGTAGGCCGGTGTAATCCGCTATGATTCAGTGTTCTCCGAGAGGAATCAGTATCTCGGGTTTTCGGCGTCGGTCGGGTCGTTCGCGGCGATTCGTGCGAGAATCGCAAACATCCGTCGCCGAGCGGACGAGCGCGCTCGTTCTCGCCTCGCCGCCGAACGCTATCCCAAATCCGGATCGGTATCGACGAACCGGTCTATCTTCTCCGGTGCGCGCCAGTCGGTCGTCAGTTCGAGCAGTTGGACCAGAATCCGCCCCGTCGCGCCCCAGACGGTGTAGCCATCGACGTGGAAGTAGTGGATGACCACCTCGCCGTAGCGCGGATGCTCGCGGTGTTCGTTCTCGTAGTTGTCGAAGTCCGTCAGTTCCGAGACGGGGAGCACGGCGATTTCGGCCACCTCGCGCTCGTCGGGGTCGTACTGCCGGTCGGGAATCCGAACGACGAACGGACTTATCGAATAGTGGGTTATCGTTCGGATGTCGTCCAGTCGGCCAACGCCGTCGATCTCCTCCGGTCGAAGGCCTATCTCCTCGTTGGACTCCCGAACCGCCGTCTCCCAGAGGTCCGCGTCTCCCGGTTCGTGCCCGCCGCCGACGAAACTCATCTGTCCGGGATGTTCGCCGAGATGGTCCGCCCGTTTCGTAAAGAGAAGGGCTGGGCCGTCGTCGCGGGCGATAATCGCAACGAGGACGGCGGCCTCGCGCTTCTCGTCCGTGACCAACCGTGGTTCGTGGTCGGCCACCCGACCGAGGTTCATGTGTTTTCGTTGCTCCCTCCGGCCTTAATTTGCCCGGTCGGGACGCGACTCGTCCAACCGCTCGCGCACGTCGTCCGCCTCGACCGGTGCCCACGCTTCGAGGTCGTAGCTCACGTCCACGAGATACCGTGCGCGTTCCTCGTCGGCCGTTTCGGCCTCGGTCGCCAATCGCTTCCGTACCCGTTCCCCGAGTCGCTCGCGGTCGGTCGTCCGCTCGGGGACGTCCATGATGTGCGGCAAGTCCTCCGCGTTCTCGGGCAGTGCGGGGAACGCAACCGGTCCGGGAACGAGGACGGTCTCCCCGTCGGCGTCGGCTTCGACGAGGTAGAAGTCGCGCACGCCGTCCTCGATAACCACCTCGAACGCCGACACGTCAACTTCCTTGCCCTGCTTGAACGCCAGTTCGGCGAGCGCATCGGCCAGTTCGCCGCGCGTCAGCGCCCCGAACATATCGACCACGCCCGCGAGTTCATCTTTCGTCTCGCTCATTACCGGGAAGCGTCGGGCGGTCGATATTAGTGTTGGCGTTCCGAGCACCGAAGCATAAGAAAATAGATAGAACGTCGGCTATCAGACGAGATAGAGGAAGTTGTGGACGCCGAGAAAGCCGTACCACGCGCCAGCGGCGAGATACGTCGTCGTCCTGAAGGCGGCGGGGTACCCCTCGGGGGTCCACGACTCCGGGAACAGTCGCTCGATGAGGAGGCCGCTCTCCGCGAGAACGACGACGCCGACGACGGCGAACACGAGCGTGAGGAACGACCCGCCGACCGTCCCGAACTGCTCCATGAGCGTTCGCGTGAGCCACACCGATTCGAACACGTCGGCCCGAAGGTGGAGGACGGTAATCGTGCTCACCGCGTCGAGCGTCTTCCCCCCGATGAGAATCGCCAACAACCAGACGCGGTTTGGGGCGGCCGTCGGCCACTCCCCGCGCGTCTCTAACCACCCCACGGAACTGTTCGACATAGACGTGCCGACGGCCGAACGGGTCTTTGTTATGTCACGGTTAAGCTCGAATCAGGAGTGCTCTGTCCGTGAAATTCGGAATTAACGGCTCGTTAGCGGGGGAGAACGGGGAACGAAACGGCTTTCAGACACTCTCTCGACGCGTCTCTCATGCACGAGTTCGTCCTCCCGCCAGCCCTCGAACCGGGCGATTCCGTCGCGGTCATCGCACCCGGAACGAGCCACGCGTCCCTGTTCCCCCACGTCTATGAGTTGGGACTCGACCGTCTCGAATCGGAGTTCGGACTGACCCCCGTCGAGTTCCCCACCGCGACGAAATCACCCGAGTGGTTGTATAACCACCCCGAAGCACGCGCACGAGACGTAATGGACGCCTTTGCCGACCCCGACATCGCGGGCGTCATCGCGGTCATCGGCGGTGCGGACCAAGTTCGCATCCTGCCGCACCTCGACACCGACGTGCTCCGCGAGAATCCGACGCGGTTCTACGGCACGAGCGACAACACGAACCTCCAGTCGGTCCTCTGGAACGAGGGCGTCGTCTCGTTCTACGGCGGCTGTCTCTTCACCGAGTTCGCCATGCAGGGGTCGATGCACGACTACACGGTAGAGTATCTGGAAC
>NZ_MEIH01000409.1:0-6181 GCF_001723155.1 Haladaptatus sp. W1 | reverse complement strand
GTTCGAAATCACGACCGACGATTTCCTCACACCCGCGGGCGACTGCATCCTCGCCATCGAGGCCGACCGCGCGCCCGCCGACTTCGACCCCGACTTCGTGGACGCCTGCCGAGACGAGGACGCCACCATCACCGTGACCGTCGAAGCGGGCGACCACGCGGAAACCGTCACCGGCCGCGGCCATCCCGACCTCGAATTCGAGAGCGCCCGAAGCATGGTCGGGCGCACCAGCGACTACGTGGACGAACGGACGTTCGTCGTCGGCTGTGAGTTCGCCGCCGAGGGGTTCGACCGCGACCTCGTACGCGCACTGGCGGACGGCGCGGAGGCCGTCGTCACCGTCGAAGTCGAGTAGTCGCTCGCCCGACGGCCCGATGGTTTTTCTTCGATTGCGCACCGAGACCACTCCATGAGCGACGACCCGGAACCCGCCGAGAACATCAGCGGCGGGGCGGACGGCGGCGGAATGGCGACCGAATTCACGCCCGCCGACGCCGAGACGCGAGCCGAGGAGGTCGTGGACCGACTCGGCGAACTGTACTGGCAGAAGACCTACGGCGGACAGGACGCCTTCACCTGCCTCGTCCGAACCATCCTCAGCCAGAACACGAGCGACGTGGCGAGCCAACCCGCACACGACGACCTCGTGGCGCGCTACGGCGGCGGGGACCTCGCCGAAAGCCTCGCCAACGCCGACCACGGCGACCTGGCCGACACGATTCGCTCCGCCGGACTCTACAATCAAAAGGCGGACGTGATAATCGAGTCGGCCGAGACGGTTCTCGCCGACTTCGGGAGCGCGGCGGCGTTCGACGAGTTCGTCCGTGAGGAGGAACCGAACGAGGTTCGGACCGAACTGCTGGACATGAACGGCGTCGGGCCGAAGACGGCCGACTGCGTGCTCCTCTTCTCCGGCGGCCAATCGGGCGTCTTCCCCGTGGACACGCACGTCCACCGAATCTATCGGAGACTGGGTATCGCGCCGCCGGACGCCGACCACGAGGACGTGCGGGAAGTGCTGGAGCGCGAGGTTCCGGCCGAGAAATGTGGATTCGGGCACACGGCGAGTATTCAGTTCGGACGGGAGTACTGCTCGGCGAGAAAACCCGCCTGTCTGGACGGGGCGGAGGCCTGTCCGATGTTCGATTTGTGCGAGCAGGTTGGAGTTGATGTAGAACGAGGTGAGGTCGTTGACCCGGCGGAATCAGAGCGGTGAAACCGGCCGTCTCTACCCGGTAACTGGTGTCGGTTTCCCCGAACCGAGCTTTCGCGAGAGCCACTCCCCGGTCATCGCGGCGATTGCTCCGGAGAGACCGACCATCAGGGCAACGAACGCTACCAGTACGAACACGACGAGTACCTCCAAGACCCCGAAGGACATCGGCTGGTCGAACCGTAAAATCGCACCGATTGTGGGAATCGCATTCCACAAGATCGGAACTGAGCCAACCAATCCGGTTTGGAACCCGATACGCTGCGCCTCCTTCTTTCCGCCAAGCGTTACCACTCCACCGACCAGTCCGGGCCAGAAGATGACGCCGAAGTCCAGTGCGCTGGACCCCGGGGAGTTGATCAGGACGTACGCGGATGAAATGAGTCCGGCAGGCAGCGCGTACGCCCACGGATGAGCCGTCACGAATTCACGGAGGTTTCTAATCACGGGGTTGTTTGTATACTATACATTCGTGCATGCATATATTTGTTGACGAGCAAAACTAGTTACCCCTTCCGATAGCGAGAATCGTCCGATTCTCTACTCCACCCCACCCTCGGAATGCGACACGTCCGACACCCACGTGGTCTTCTTGTTGACGAACTCGTGAATCCCGTGCTCGGAGAGTTCGCGGCCGTAGCCCGAATCCTTCACGCCGCCGAAGGGGAGGCGGGGGTCGGATTTGACGAGTTCGTTGACGAACACCATTCCGGCCTCGATTTCCCGGGCGACTTCCTTCGCCCGTCGCTTGTCTTGCGTCCAGACGCTCGCACCGAGTCCGTAGTTGGTGTCGTTGGCGCGCCGAATCGCCTCCTCGACGTCCGAGACGCGGAACACGGACGCGACGGGGCCGAACAGCTCCTCGCGTGCGGCGGGGCTATCCTCGGGGATTTCGGTGAGTACCGTCGGCGGGTAGTACGGTCCGTCCCTGTCGAGCGGTTCGCCGCCGAGTTCGACGGTCGCACCCGCGTCCACGCTCTCCTCAACCTGCTCGTGGAGGTCGTTCATCAGGTCCTCGCGGGCCTGCGGACCGATGTCGGTGTCCTCGTCCATCGGGTCACCGACGGTCAACGACTCCATCTCCGCGGCGAATTCGTCCATGAACTCGTCGTACACGTCGTCGTGGACGACGAAGCGCTTGGCCGCGATACAGGACTGGCCGCTGTTGATGCAGCGGGCCCGTGCACCCGTTTTCGCCGCGTCCTCGATGTCGGCGTCGGGGAGGACGACGAACGGGTCGCTGCCGCCGAGTTCGAGGACGGTCTTCTTGAGATGGCTCCCCGCCGTCTCGGCGACCGCGCGGCCCGCCGGTTCGCTGCCCGTGAGCGTCACCGCGGCGAGTCGGTCGTCCGCGATGACGTCCTCCATCTCCCCCGACCCGACGAGCAGGGTCGTGAACGCGCCGTCGGGGTAGCCCGCCTCCTCGAACACCTCCTGAATCGCCATCGCGCACCCCGGCACGTTCGAGGCGTGTTTGAGCAGGCCGACGTTTCCGGCGGTGAGGTTGGGCGCGGCGAACCGGAACACCTGCCAGAACGGGAAGTTCCACGGCATCACCGCGAGCACCGGTCCGAGCGGTTCGTAGGAGACGTACGACTCCACGTTCGGTTCCGTGCCGATGTGTTCGTCCTGCAGGAACTCGGCGGCGTGCTCGGCGTAGTAGTCACAGACCCACGCGCACTTCTCGACCTCCGACACCGCGCTCTCGATGGGTTTCCCCATCTCCTCGGTCATCGTCTCGGCGTACTCCCGCTTGTTCTCCCGGAGCACGTCGGCCGCGTTCGAGATGAGCCGCTGGCGCTCTTCTATCGGCTGGCGGTGCCACTCGTCGTAGGTGTCGGTGGCGCGCTGAAGCTTCTCGTCGACCGCGCTCTCGTCGTCCTCGTCGAACGTGTCTATCACGTCGCCCGTCGCGGGGTTGAGACTCTCCATACCTACTCGTGACAGTTCCCACGTGCATGTACGCTACGGCAGAACACGTTGGAGAGGTACGTGGGAGAGAAACGAGCTACCTAACGCGTCGTAACCGCCGTTTTCGACGGGAGAACGAACCGCTGGAAGGGACAACGACCCGTTTCCCCGCATACGCGGCACATACTTATGCGAGTCGCTACCGACCGTTCCCGTGACATGAATCGCCTGAGGAACGGGGAGGGAAGCACGGAAGCGAGCGGTATCGGGAGGCGTCGAGAATAATGGCGTCGCTCGAAATCTTCCTCGTCATCGGAGTGAGCCTGTTGCTCTCGCTCGTCCTGAGCGAAGCCATCGAACGACTCGGCGAACCGGGCTTTCTCGGGGAAATCCTCGCGGGCGTCGTCCTCGGCCCGTCCGTCGCCGTGCTCATCGCCAGTACGGCTGAGAACAGTCCGTTCATCCTCATCGCCACCATCGGCGGCCTGTTGCTCTTCTTCGACGTCGGCTACCAGCAGATAGATTTGAGCGACCTGCTCGCCGCGTTTCGCCCGGTGTTGATAATCGGGCTCTCGGGCGTCATCCTCCCGTTCGTCGTCGGATACATCATCGGGAGCTACTTCGGACAGGGGTTGGAATCGAGCCTCTACCTCGGTCTCATTCTCTCCGTCACGTCCGTTTCCATCGTCGTCAGGACCCTCCTCTCGCTCGACAAACTCGACACACAGTACGGGCGCTGGATTCTCGGCGCGTCCGTGGTGGACGACGTGGTGGGCCTGCTCGGCATCTCCATCCTTCCCCTGTTCTTCGTCAGCGGCGGCTTGATGGGGACCGCCTCCGCCCTCGGATTGGCCGCGCTCTTTTTCGTCGCCGCGGCGATTTTCTACCGATTCCTCCTCGACCCGGTGTCCGACCTGCTGTCGAAATCCCAGGTCGGGATGGCCGACTTTATCGGGATTCTGGGGCTGTTGTTCGTCTTCGGCTACGCCTCGGACGCGGTGGACCTCTCGTACTTCATCGGGGCGCTGACCATCGGGTTGGTCATCTCGACGAACAAGCGACTGGAGGGCAAGAAACTCCAGTCGAACGTGTACGGCATCGCCTACGGCGTGTTCATCCCGCTCTACTTCGTCGCCATCGGGCCAGAATGAACCTCGCCGACCTGACGGTCAACACCTTCATCCTCGTCTTCGCCGTCTTCGGTCTCCTCTCGAACTTCGTGGCTGGCTACGCCGGAAACATCATCGCGGAGGGCGTCGGGAACACTCGTTCATTCTGGGCTTCGCCCTCCTTCCCCGCTCCGAATCGGGAATCGCCATCGTTTCGCTCGGCGTCGCGCAGGGTATCGTCGGCAACCAAATCTTCGTGGCCTATCTGGTCGTCTTCGTCGTCTCGGTGTTGTTGACGCCCTCGTTGCTGAAGCGGGCGGTCGAACGGCCGAGCGGAAAAAGGCGAAGAAGGCGAAAAAGAAGGATGAAGGAACGGATACGGGGAGTTCGGGAACGTCGAAATCGACGGACACGAGCGGATAGGCGAACGTTCACTTCTCGCGGTCGTACCGCTCCGCCGCGGTTTCGAAGGCGGTTTCGGCCCGCTCCGTGCTCCGCCGTCCTTCCGCTTCCGCCATCGCCTCGGGGTCGGGATTCACGTCGTCGTCGATTCGCGCCCACGAGTTGTGGACCTTCGCGTGACACCAGCGACAGAGGTACACCGTGATTTCGTGCGAGAGCGTCTCGCCGCCCCCGGCGTAGGAGAGGTGGTGTTCTTCGAGGAGGGGTCGCTCGTCCGAGTGGGCCATCCGCCGCTCTTCGAGGCCGCAGCGGACGCACTGGCGGTCGTGATTTCGACAGCGAAAATGCGGGCAGTCGCGCCACGACCAGTCGCCGTCGGGGTCGGCGACGGGGCAGGCGAAGTCGTCCTCGCGGCGCTCGCGGGCGAACTCCGGGTCGTGTTGGGGATGGTCGAAGGCGTAGCGGCAGTTCCCCTCGTCGGTGAGGTGGTCGCAGAGTCCGACGTGCTCGTACGGGTTGTCCACGCCGACGGCGGTGCCCGTCGGTGTCTTCTCCATGCTGAAATCGTAGCGGCGCGCTCGCACAAACGTTTTGTCTTCTCCCTGAGGAGTTCCCGACGTGCGCGTCGTACACGAACCGGACGGACGGTCGGAGACGCTAGCGAACGATGTCGAGACGGCGGATTCGTTTCTCTCGCAAGCGAAGGGGCTGATGTTTCGCCGGTCGATTCCCGACGATTACGCCCTCGCGTTCCGGTTCGACGACGTGGACGCCCGCGACGTCCACATGGTGTTCGTCCCGTTTCCGCTCGACGCGGTGTGGACTGCGAAGGGGGAAGTCCAGCAGGTGAAACGGCTGTCCGCGTGGACCGGATTGGGAAAGGCAACCGCGGACGCGCTGTTCGAACTGCCCGCCGGAAGCGCATCGGACGTCTCGGTCGGCGATACGGTTCGGCTGGTCGAATAGAATATCGCTTACTCGGCGTCGGCCAGCGGACTGAACCCGTCCACGGGCGTCACGGAGTAATCGACGGTGAGCGTGTCCTTCGTGGCGCGAATCCGGCCGACGAAGGCGGAGATTTCCTCCAACGTCCCTTCGAGGACGAACAGTTCCATGCAGTGGTGATTGCCGATGTGGTTGTGAAAGTTCGAGGCGACGAGTCCCTCGTGTTCGTGACGGAGGTGCATCATCCGCTCCTCGACGTTGGTCGTCTCGTAATCGAAGAGCACGGTGACGATGGCCATCAGTTCGCGGTCTTCGAGGCGGCGGTCCTCGAACTCGCCGAGGAGGTTTCTGCTGGCCTCGCGGACGACTTCGCTCCGGCCGGTGTAGCCGTGTTCGTCGGCGAACTGATCGATTCTGGAGAGCAACTCGTCCGGCATGGAGACGCTGACGACGGTCATGTATTAATCCAGAACCCAAACGCTATTAGAATCTTGTTATCAGTATTCGAACTGGATTCGCTCGTTTTCGGGGTCCACCGTCACCTCGCCGCCGACCGGAATCGGCGCGACGGGGGCCGTGTGGCCGAAATCGAGGTCGAAGA
>NZ_MEIH01000408.1:0-3275 GCF_001723155.1 Haladaptatus sp. W1 | reverse complement strand
CGAGAACACGGCGTCGGTCGGCACGTCGCAGAACAGCGCGATTTTCTCCTTCGTCTTCTCCTCCAGTCCGTCGCTACAGCGCCCGACGAGCACGTCGGGTTGCAGGCCGATGCTCCGGAGCTCCTTCACGCTGTGCTGGGTCGGCTTCGTCTTCTGCTCGCCGTTCTTCGAGTGCGGAACGAGCGTGACGTGGGTCAAGAGGAAGTCGTCGTCGTCCTGTTCCGTGGCGAACTGGCGGAGCGCTTCGAGGAACGGCATGCTCTCGATGTCGCCCACGGTGCCGCCCACTTCGACGATACACACGTCGTGGCCCTCGGCGGCCTCGCGGATGCGGCGTTTGATTTCGTCCGTGATGTGCGGGATTATCTGGACCGTCTTGCCCAGGTAGTCCCCGGCGCGCTCCTTCTCGATGACGTACTGGTAGGCCTTGCCGGTCGTGATGTTGTGGTCGAAGGTCATGTCGATGTCGAGGAACCGCTCGTAGTTCCCCAAATCGAGGTCGACCTCGCCACCGTCCTTCAGTACGTACACTTCTCCATGCTGGTAGGGATTCATCGTCCCGCGTCCACGTTGAGATACGGGTCGATCTTCACGGCAGTCACGTCGAACCCGGCGTTTGCGAGCAGTCGCCCAGTGCTCGCGGCGGTAATGCCTTTGCCAAGTCCGGACATGACGCCCCTGTGACGAAAATGAACTTCTTCCCCATCTCGGGGTCGTAGTCTGTCTCGGGGTCAGTCGGCATACTGACTTTCCGCAACCGTTCTTCAAAGCGCCCCTTTTTCGCTGGACCGGTGTCTTCCGGATACCGTTCTAAGTGGCCCAGTTCGGTGCCAGCAAAGACATTGGTGTAAAATCGATGGCTTCCTCGGCTTTGTTGACGTTATCCTGCGTAAACATGAGGGACGGTACCAGATCCGGCCGCCAGTCGCCTTCGTTGCTGGGGAGGATGAGCTGCCACGTGACACCGTATCGATCCTGCACCCAGCCGTAATAGTCGCTGAACGGATGTTCATCAAGCTGGATGAGTACTTCCCCACCATCGACAAGCCGTGCCCATAATTCATCTATTTCCTCTTTTGTTTCTCGACTCACGAAAAACGATATCGACGGGTTGAAACTGAACTCCGGCCCGCCGTTGAGCGCGACAAACGAGAACCCCTCGACCTCGAAGGAAACCGTCATCACGCTGCCGGCTTCCCCGCCCGTTATCTCCTGCCCAGCATCCGGGTAATGGGTCGTGCCCTTGATCGCCGCGTTTTCAAACACGGAGGTGTAAAACTCTGCGGCTTCCTCTGCCTGGTTATCAAACCAGAGATTCGGAGTGATTTTTTGCCTGGATTCGACCGCATTTTCTGTTTCAGGATATGATGTCATTCCTACACCCCTCCAGTGGAGATAGGCTAGCAAGCATCATATAAACGCGCCAAGTGCAGTGAAAGTGAACCAACACTATCCGTGTCACCATTCTCCTAAAATAAGATATATGAAAGACTGAAGCGGTGGTTCGTTCGGCAGTTCCGTCCGTCCCGTTCGCACGCACGGCCAGCACGGGAAGCTATCGAGACCGTCACAGTCGCAGTCGTCTGGTTCGGACTCGTTGTCATCCTCCGACGAGAAGGCCTTGAGTGTTCCGTCATTAGTTGTGTTCTCGAAGGCAGCCATGTGTTTGCAGTCGGCGTTACAGCGGACGATCGTACATGGACTTCTGATCGAATATCACGGGGCGATCTCTCAAAAAATATTTTGAATGATGGTTCAGGGCGCTCATTCAAGCAGCGGAACTATTGTTATTGACGATGAATATGGCACGAGGTCACATTACAAAGAGCAGATGGCTATCCTGACATCATTCATTGTTGTGGCTGGTGCGATCACCACGAGTCTAGCGATGGCGTGGGCACTAGGCGCGAGTAGTAATTCACCCCCTTTTGCACCAGCGGTTGGTGCAAATGCCCTATCGACGATGCGCGCCGCATTTCTTCTGGGAATACTTGCTGCTTTAGGAGCGATCACACAAGGTGGCAATATTTCGAAAACGGTGGGAGAAGGGCTGATAGCGGGCGTTCAATTAACACCACTCGCAGCGATTGCAGGTCTACTGACAGCGGCAGGCTTTATTGCACTTGGAGTTCGGACAGGATATCCGATTCCAGCTGCGTTTGCAACCACGGCGTCGATCGTTGGCGCGGGACTGGCACTTGGTGGAGAGCCTGCATATGGGACCTATCGTGAGATTGTAACATTCTGGGCAGCAGTGCCGGTGATGTCGATCTCAATCGCCTATACAACGGGCTACTTGCTCCGTCGCACCAGTCTTTCCGAACAAATTACGCTCCCGATCCTCGGTGGAATCGTTGGTATTATCGTTGCGAATATGCCCTCGGCACTGATTCCTGCTCCTGGTACTGCACAGGGAACCATCGCGAGTTACGTCTCTAACTCACTAGAAATGAGCGTTCCGACGATAATTGGGGCGTATGATCTCGTGATGGTGTCTACGAGTTTGATTCTGGGACTATTCGCAGCCGGGTTACTTCGACGAACACTCAATCGTTCGATCGACCGTGGAGTTCGGCTCTTTTTGATTGGTCTCGGAAGTTTAGTTGCCTTTTCGAGCGGTGGCAGTCAAGTCGGCTTAGCGACCGGTCCATTGGAACCCCTGTTTGAATCACTGCTGCAACTTCCGGGGACGATTTTGCTGTCGTTCGGAGCAATTGGGATTCTATTAGGAGCCTGGATGGGGTCGCCACGTATTCTCCAAGCAGTCGCCCGTGATTATTCGTCGCTTGGCGTTCTACGATCAATTGCAGCGTTGATTCCGGCATTTATCATCGCTCAAACCGCGATAATTCTCGGCTACCCGATTTCATTCAACAATATTATCCTCTGGAGTATCATTGGAAGTGGCCTAACTGAAGGGACAGAAAGTATCTCCGTCCGAAAAACAAGTTATACAGTCGCAATTTGGCTGCTCACGCTCTTTGGTGCAGGAGTCACGGGATTTATATTGTATCGTATATTTGCCGTAATTCTGTAAACGGGGCCAAGCATAAAAGGAGGACTACCTACCGAGAAAACTGGCGAGTACACTATTTCCGTGCCGTCGTTAGCCAGGTTCTAATTGAACATCGGGATTCGAAGTCCCGATCAGAACGAGTCAGTATGAGTGTTGGTCCGAAGCTGCCATCTTCTAGTACTGCAGATTCCCGATTAAAGGGTTATCTCCTCTTTTCAGGGAATGAGTGATCCTTGCGAGAGCACGCACAACAACCATG